>DNNV01000207.1 GCA_003497505.1 Clostridiales bacterium
GCTTAGTATCAGTATTAATTTTCATTTCCTGCCTCCAGATTGTCATTTACTTGTATTATATCATAATCCATGGCGTAAGAAACTATTAATAATTATTATTTATCAGAATATTGCAAATAATCTTAGCAGATATTATAATTATATAAATAAGTAAGAAAGAGGGCGAAAATGACTTTAGAAGATAAAAAGAAATTTATTGTAAATGTAGCGTTTGTCATAACGGTCTATGCTGTTTTATATTTTGTGTTTGTTTATATGATACACTGGGTTATGCCTTTCCTCATAGGCTTTTTAATAGCGCTTGCGCTTAGACCCGTAACCAAATTTGTAAATAAAATTATGAAAACCACCGGAAAAGGTGTCGCCCTGTTTGTCGTCGCAGCATTTTATGTCTCTGTTGCATTAATATTATGGTTGCTGATAACATTTTTATTTACACAGCTAACTGACTTGATTTATATGATGCCAAGATTGTATTTCAGCAGAGTAGAACCCTTGCTTCTTGAGTTCAACGACTGGATCGTTTTAAACACACATATAATTTCTCCTGAGGCTGCAGACACATTATCACAGATTATAACAAATGGTATAAGTTATATTTCAGATGTAATTAAAAATACATCCATAGCTGTTGTGCAGATAGTTACAAGATTGATTTCAAATTTCCCTCTGTATTTAATTTCCGTGATATTTACCATAGTTCTATCAGTTTTTATAAGCGTGGAATACAATAACATAACGGCTTTCATAAAAAAGCAGCTACCCGACAATTTTAATTCTACCTTCTCCGAGGCTAGGGTATTTGTAACAGGCACGCTGTGGAAAATGATAAAGTCCTATATGATAATACTGTGCATTACATTTATCGAGTTATTTGCAGGCTTATCTATACTGAAGGTAAAATTCGCTCTTCCAATAGCGGCAATTATTGCAATCCTCGATATTATGCCCATAATAGGAACCGGCGGGATTTTAATTCCTTGGGCGATTGTTGAATTGTTTTTGAAAATCACTACATTGGGTATAGGCTTACTGCTTCTGTATCTTGCCGTAACAGTAATACGTAACATCATAGAGCCAAGAATCGTCGGCCATCAGATAGGGCTCCATCCTATTATTACAATAACTGCAATGTATGCAGGTCTGAGATTATTCGGATTCTTCGGCTTCCTCATCGCCCCCATTGTAGCCATATTGGTGAAGTACTTGAACGATACAGGAAAAATACATTTATTCAAATAAAACAAAAAGCAAGGCGAAAGCCTTGCTTTTAATTTATTTATTTGCTTTTTCTTAGATGATACCTTGAGCGATCATAGCATCTGCTACTTTTTTGAATCCTGCAAGGTTAGCTCCAGCTACAAGATTGTATCCCAATCCTGCTTCTTCAGCAGCATCAACACTCATCTTGTAGATAGTCTTCATTATACCATGTAATTTAGCATCAACTTCTTCAAATGACCATGAATATCTCATTGAGTTCTGGCTCATTTCCAGTGCTGATGTAGCAACTCCGCCGGCATTAACTGCTTTTGAAGGAGCAACAACCATTCCGCTGTCCTGGATATACTTCAATGCTTCGTTTGTAGTAGGCATGTTAGCCACTTCTATATAATACTTAGAACCGCTTGCTACAATTTTCTTAGCTTCATCCATGTTGATTTCATTCTGAGTAGCGCATGGCATATAAACATCTGCCTTTACTCCCCATGGTTTTTGTCCAGCGAAGAATTCTACTCCGAATTTTTCTGCATAGTCCTGAACCTTATCTCTTCCTGATGATCTCATTTCAAGCATGAACTCTTCTTTTTCACCTTTAACTCCGTTTGGATCGTAAATATATCCATCTGGACCTGAAATAGCAACTACTGTTCCGCCTAAATGATTTATTTTCTGAACAGCTCCCCAGGCAACGTTACCGAAACCTGATACAACGAATGTTTTGCCTGCTACTTCTTCTCCGAAGTGATTCAAAACTTCCTGTGCATAATAAACTGCGCCATATCCTGTTGCTTCTGTTCTTGCCAAGCTTCCGCCATATGGTATTCCCTTACCTGTTAATACACCATTTTCGTAAGCTCCTCTTATTCTTCTGTACTGTCCGTACATATATCCAACTTCTCTCGCACCTACTCCGATATCTCCTGCAGGAACGTCAACGTCTGGTCCTATGTGTCTATATAATTCAGTCATGAATGCCTGACAGAATCTCATAACTTCTGCATCTGATTTTCCTCTTGGGTCAAAGTCAGAACCGCCCTTTGCTCCGCCTATAGGCAGACCTGTTAATGAATCTTTGAAAGTCTGCTCAAAAGCCAAGAACTTCATAATGCTTAAATTTACTGATGGATGGAATCTCAATCCACCTTTGTAAGGTCCAATAGCTCCGTTAAACTGAACTCTGTATCCTCTGTTAGCATGTACTTGACCTTTATCATCTACCCATGATACTCTGAATGATATTACTCTCTCAGGCTCAACCATTCTCTCAAGCAATCCAACTTTTTCGTATTCAGGGTGTTTTTCTATCATTGGCTCTAAAGTGTATAATACTTCTTCAACTGTCTGAATGAACTCAGGCTCATTAGCATCTCTCTTTTTAACCGAGTCAATGATTCTTTCAATATATGCATTCATATGTAATACCTCCATGATATTAGATGTTTTCCTTCTTAATTATATCAAATGGTTACTATTTTACAATAAATTTAATATTAACTATTTGTAATTTTAGATTTTTAAGGTGATAGTTGTCCATCATTTAGTACATTTTTTAATTAATAATTCATTATTTTAATTTACAATTTATTTTATATTAACATTTTGTAATATTTGTTGTGTAATAGCACATTTTACATGCCATTAATACAACGAAAGCAGAGATTTCTTAATCTCTGCTTCATTTGTTTCTTATGTTATATTTTATTCGTTGCTTATTTTGTTCATTTGATTGTAATAGTAAGTCAATGAAAATAGGCTTTCATTCAAATGGACATTTTCAACATGCACATAGTCAGGCATCTTTAAATCCTTTGGAGCAAAGTTCCAAATTGCTCTTACACCGTGTTGAACGACCTGCTCAGCAATTTGCTGGCTAACACTTTTCGGAGTGCATATTACTGCAATATCTATCTTTTCCTCTTCAAGAAAGCTTTCTATATCATCAATATCCTTAATTAATGCATTCCTGATAGATAGACCAATAAGCTTGGGATTCTTGTCAAACAAAGCTACAACCTCATAATCAGCTTCGTAGAAACCTGTGTAATTTGCAATTGCCTGACCTATATTACCGGCACCGATAATAATTATTTTATATTTTTTATCTAAGCCTAAAATTTTTGCAATTTCACTTCTTAAGTTTTCTACATCATAACCGAAGCCTTGCTGCCCAAATCCTCCGAAATTATTTAAGTCCTGGCGTATCTGAGACGCTGAAAAGTCTGTCATTTCACTTAACTCCCTCGAAGAAGTTTTCGTTACTCCCGACTTCATCAATTCTCCCAAATATCTGTAGTATTTTGGCAATCTCCTGATAACCGCAGGTGAAATTCTATCATTTTTATCCATAATGCGCCTCCTGCCTTTATTTTAACAATCTTTCGAGCACAATGCAACTGTTTTTTTGCAAAATAAACTTTTTTTCACAAATATTTTAAGAATTCTTCATTACAATGCTTTCTACTATATTTGCGGCTTCTTCACATGAGTCACAGCACTTTTCCAGCCTGTTGAATGCAATAGTCCATGTCATGATTTCAATGGCATCCTTAGAAGTCATATGAAGCTTTCTCACGGCTTCTGTATATAAATTATCCCCGTCTTCTTCCAGCTTGTTAATACGAATTATTTTATCATGTAAATCCTTTGACTTTCGGAAATTTTTGAATTCTTCAAACACAAGCTTTAATTCTTCACAGCTTTTAAGAATAAGCTTTGAAAACCTGAGGGCATCATTTTTTATTTCTTTAACATTGTACATGTACATATGTAGTAATACATCTTCAATAGTATCTGTTATATCATCAATTTCATGCACTAAAACAACAATATCTTCTCTTTCTATTGGAGTAATAAATTCCTTTGCAAGCCTTCTTGTGATTTCATGCCCCTTAAGGTCCGCTGAATGCTCAATTTCGTGCATTTTTTTCATTTTCTCTTCCAATGTGTCGGCATTGAAATTTATAAGAACATCATCCAGCATTTTTGCAGCATCACAGCAATATTCAGATAGTTTTACAAAGCTGTCGAAATAATCAAATTCATTTTTACGTGCCATAATTCACCTCTATAATTTAAAATAAGACCATAAATAGTTTAGCCATTAAATAACCTATTACTCCGCATCCTGGAAACGTGAGGAGCCATGTCCACACCATTTCCTGAACTATACCCCAGTTAACAGAGGACAGTCTTTTTGCAGCACCTACTCCCATGATTGAAGTAGTCTTGGTATGAGTTGTACTTACAGGTATACCCGATACAGAAGAAATAAGCAGGCATGTTGCAGCTGCCATATCTGCTGAAAACCCTTGATATTTTTCAAGCTTACACATGTCCATTCCCACAGATTTAATAATTTTATATCCACCTATAGATGTTCCTAATCCCATTACAATAGAACATAAAAGCATCATCCAGACAGGTATTTGAAAATCAGTTACGTTTGCTTGTCCATTGGCAAGAAATATTCCCAACATGAAAACTCCCATAAACTTCTGCCCGTCCTGTGCCCCATGCATAAATGCCATTGCCGCTCCGCTGGCAACCTGTGCATTTTGAAATATTGCATTTGTTGTCCGTCTGTTAAATCCTCTGAAAATCATTTCTGTAAACTTAACAGCAATCCATCCCATTGAAAAGCCCAGGATGGTAGATAACACCAACCCATAGAGAACCTTAATCCATTCGCTGCCATTTATCCCCGCCAACCCATTGTGCAGGGCTATGGCAGATCCTGATATTCCTGCAATCAACGCATGGCTTTCACTTGTAGGTATGCCAAACCACCATGCTGCTGTCGCCCATGTTACTATTGCAAACAACGACGCGCATAGAGCTATGAGCGCATCCTTTGAATTTCCTCCGAAATCAACCATTTTATAAATTGTCTGCGCCACATTCGCATTTATCATGGTCATTACGAACACTCCAAAAAAGTTAAAGACAGCGGCCATCAGAATAGCAGACTTGGCAGATATCGAGCGAGTTGATACACATGTCGCAATTGCATTTGGAGCATCTGTCCAGCCATTCACTAAAATAACTCCCAATGTAAGCAGCGTAGTAACAAGAAGTGCAAAGTTAGAGGAAATCTGAGTCATAAAATCCGAAAATGTAATTTCCATATATTTTTTTCTCCATTTCTTCACGCAATCAGCGTTAGCTTTATACATGAATTACATCTAATTTTTACAAACAACATAAATATACCATAACAGAACCAATTTTTCTACTAATTTTAATCTGTTATTCCTGAAAATTTGATAGTAACTTTTCAGCGTCACTTTGAATATTATAGTAACTGAGATTCGATTTGGGAGGATGGTATGAAAAAAATTATTTCATTATTCATGGTTGTTCTGCTTGTATTATCCCTTATCTTGGCAGGATGTCAGAAGCAGGATACTCAAATGAAAAAAATCAGATTGATTGAGGTTACGCACTCCATATTCTACGCACCACAGTATGTAGCTATGGAAAAGGGATTCTTCAAAGAACAAGGACTGGATATTGAGCTTACAAACGGCGGCGGAGCCGACAAATGTATGGCTGCCATGGTAAGCGGAGAAGCAGACATTGCCTTTATGGGACCTGAAGCCAGCGTGTATGTATATCTGCAGGGAAGAACGGATCATGCTGTAAATTTTGCACAGCTGACACAAAAAGACGGTTCTTTTATAGTGGGCAGAGAAAAAGACAATTCATTTACAATCGATAAGCTGAAAGGCCATACAATACTTGGAGGTCGAAAGGGCGGCATGCCTCTGATGACTTTGGAATATGTTCTCAAGCAAAACGGATTGACTCCCGGAGTTGATGTCGATGTGAGAACAGACGTTCAATTTGACATGATGGCAGGAGCCTTTGCATCAGGCGAGGCAGATTACACCACACTCTTTGAGCCTCTGGCATCTACGTTTGAGCTTCAGGGCAACGGCTATGTTCTTGAATCTGTAGGTTCTCTTGCGGGCTATGTGCCATATACATGCTACAGTTCTCTGGGAAGCTATATAGAGAAAAACCCTGATACAATACAGAAATTTGCAAATGCCTTATATAAGGGAATGGTTTGGGTGGATGAACATTCGGCGCAAGAGGTTGCAGAAGCTATTCTTCCGCAATTTGCTGACTCCGAGGTAGGCTTTATTGCAAAGATTGTTCAGAACTACAAAGACCTGAATACCTGGAATCCTGATCTAGTATTAGGCGAGGACGGATACAACAGATTAATTGATATAATGAAGACAGCCGGCGAAATTGAAGAAGGCGCCCCCTACGAAAAAATTCAGACGCCTGATTTTGCAACAAAGGCAAAGGAACTATACAAGAAATAATCTTTTCGGAAAGCATTTAAAAAAGACCATCCGTGGAATGAGGATGGTCTTTATATGTTAATATTGATTAAACACAGGCGTTACATTTCCGGTATTAAAATTAAGTCCTGCCTCCTGGAAGGATAATCCTTCGATATTATATTCCACATCAGCGATGTCGAACTGCTCTAAGCAAAGCACCACTATGGCATTCATATCCGCAAATTCTTCTTCTGAGAGATTTACGGCTTCAACTCCTAGATTAACGACAGCCTTGCTGCTTTTAATATCTACTCCTCTTAAATTAACACCAACGGGGATATTATTACCCAGCACCGTGTCTGAAGGTGGACCGTTGAAAAGCTTCTCTACCACTGTAACCGCAGGATTTCCGATTTTACTTGCAGAGAATGTTATGGGAACATAGTGCCCAGCAACCTCTGTGTCAGGAGCTTTGTAATATACGGTGTAATTTACTCCGTCTGCAGACCCGTATAAATTGATGTTTTCCCTTTCAAATGCCGTATTTATGGCATAGCCTTTCGGCAGTGAAGCTAGTATCTGCCCTTCAACCAGCAGCTCCACCTTGCTTATGGTAGGAAACTCGGTCAATGTATATGTAACGGCGGAAATCATATTCTCCTCTTGCTTATAAGAAGAAGTGTTCAGTATATTTTTGCTGAAATCCACTCTGCAAAGACCATCCTTGATTGACATTCCTCTGATTTCTGTTCCTGCGGGCAATACGCCATGAAGATTAGACTGAGCAATTTTCTTTTCGGCATCACTGCCTACAACCATGCTTCGCAGGGTCGCCTTGGCAATTCCTTCTTCCCAAGGAATCTTTGTATTTACGGGAACTATAAAGCCGTTTTCATCTTCATAATAAGCCAGTATATCCGTTTTTTTAGCTTCCTCCACACTTGGTATGGAAGTTTCGATTACAGGCTCCTGGGGTACTTCTCCTACCATTGAATCATCCACAATTTCAAAATCCGATAACCCATCCAGGTCTGCTATATCTGTGTTATTTTTCTCCTTCAGACCAACCATCATATCTAAAGTACTGCATCCTGTTATACTTACCATCAGACATAAAATCATTATCATAGATATAATCTTATAAGCCAATTTTAAACCCTCCTCGCGTCTTTATATATTTATTATATTTAGCATGTACTCTGTATATGATAAATATTTAAATATAATTTAGAAATAGGAGCGGGTTAATTTCGTATATTACATGCTCATTTCATCATGATAATTCCGGCAAGCAATCCTCTTTTTCCTCCCTGACCCCTGTGGGAGAAAAACATATGGTTGTTGCATTTTGTACACAAATTTGAAAATTCAATATTTTTTTCTTCCATT
>DNNV01000176.1 GCA_003497505.1 Clostridiales bacterium
GCCCTTGGGCACCGCCCAGCTTAGAAGTACTCCGCCCCATTCCAGGCGTAAATCATAGTGCCCGTTGCGTGCCATATGATGCTGTACAGCAAATCTCAGCCCTTCTTCAGGTTCCTCTGCCCTTCCTTCCGGTTCCAATGTCCTTTCAAAGTTTCTTTTCCGGTTATACTCGCTTAATTTTTCAGCCATAGAATCATGCCGTTTCCTTGTCTTTCTTATCCTGCTTATCCATTTCTGCCTTTTCAACGCTGGCTCTCAATGCGTCCATTAGGTCGATTACCTTGCCGGAGCTGTCAGGCTCGGCGGCAACAATCTCTTTGCCGGAAATTTTCGTCTCAATGAGCTCACGAAGCTTAGACTGATATTCATCCTTATATTTCGAAGGCTCAAATGGCGTATCCATGGAATTGATCAGCATCCTTGCCATACTAAGCTCCTGCTCGGATACATCCGGCTTCGTATACTGTTTTTGAATCCCCTTTATGTCGTCTGCATAAAACATGGTGGAAATCAGAATTCCATCCTCTCTTGGTATAATCGCCATCAGTGTGTCACTTGTACCCATAACGGTTTTTCCTATGGCTATCTTCTGTTCTGACATCAGCGAAGCACGGAGCAGCTCAAATGCCTTTTCGCCCCCGGTCTCGGGAGCAGCCTGATAGGTTTTGTCGTAGTAAACCGGCGAAATCTGATTCAATTGAGCGAAATGCAGTATCTGAATGGATTTTTCTTTTTCCGTCTTTATTTTTTCAATCTCCTCATCAGTAACAACAACATACTTGTCCGTATCATATTCGTATCCTTTTACAATATCTCCCGAAGCAATCTCCTTGCCGCAGTGCGCACATGTCTTCTTGTAGCGGATACGGCTGTTGTCTTCTTTGTGAAGCTGATTGAAATGAATGTCATTGTCCTGCGTGGTTGTGTACATAGCAATAGGAATTGCTACCATCCCAAAAGTTATGACTGATTTACGTGATATCATATTTAGTCACCTCCATGGAATATTGTTTCCAACTGAAATATAAGTATTCGGAGCTTCGTTTTAAATATTTGTAATATTATCTGCATTCATGTAAAATCTGTGCGACTGTTTATAGAACTGCCGGTTAGTAACCATTTGAATATCCTTCGTAATTATGACCTCCTCCGCGCACCCGCAGAGGAATAATGTTTCTCCGTGACCATACCACGGCATCTAACACATCTTCCGCCGTACGGCAGTAGCATCAGTCCGTCGCTTTCCACAATATATAAGCTGCCGGCAATGTTAAAACTTCAGCCAACGGCACAGATACCCATATGCCCTTGCCTCCCAAAAACCCGGGCAGTACCAACAACAATGGAATCAGTAAAATCAAGCATCTGCACAATGATATTACTACGGATTCCTTCCAATGCCCAATAGACTGCATATACGATGCTAAAATAATGTTCATACCCGATACAAATAAGGCAGGAAAATAACAGACCATTGCAACAGCTGCAGTTTTAACGAGCTCAGCATCATTATCGGCAAACACATGCACCGGAATTTCTGCATATTTAAGCAGCAGCAAATATGCTGTTATTCCAATTGCCACTGATATACGAAGGCTGATTCTCAAAATTGCTCTCATATTATTTTTTTCATTTGCACCATGGTAAAAGCTTATCAATGGCTGCGAGCCTTCTGCCATGCCCAGAAATATCGAAAGAATTATCAAAGCTATATATCCTACTATCCCAAACGCTGCAAACCCCAAAGCATCCATGTGTACTCCGATTGCAATATTAACACACAATGTAGTTATACCCAGCGCGAATTCCATGGTAAATGACGGTATACCCTTTAACAGCGTTTCAGAAATAATTTTTAAGTCCATTCTCACCCTTTCAAAATACAAATTTCCTTTTTTGTGTATAAAATGGGGCAGCATTACAGCCATACTGAATACGGGACCTATACCTGTTGCTATAGCCGCGCCGCCTATTCCCATTTTTAAAGGTCCCATGAAATACCAATCAAGAAATATATTTGATACTGCCCCTACAATCTGTGCAACCATTGCAAGTTTTGGCCGTGAATCATTTCTCAGCCATGTACACATAGCATAACTGAACATAAAAGCAGGGCTGAACGCAAAGAAATATGTCATGTATTCAACAACCAACTCCATTATATCCGGAGTAGCTCCAAGCATTTTTGCTACAGGATACCTGAATATAAGGCTGATTGTCGCTATTAATAAGGACAGCACGACTAGCATTCTGACAGACATATTAAAAATCCCCCTTGCTTCCTTATGCTCACCTCTACCGCTTCTTCCGGAAATAAGAACACCTGCCCCCACTGATACAAGCATGCTTAAAGAGAGCAATATTTCCACTACAGGGACACCGACAGTTACTGCCGCCAAGGCTTCTCTTCCGAGCATCCTCGCCACAAAAAGGCCGTCAACAACAATATACATTGAATTGAACAGAAGTCCTGCTATTCCCGGAACAATATAGGACAATAGCAGTCCAAGCATGCTTTTTGATTGATTCTCAATAACCATTTCATTATTTTTCATACTTTCTCCTCCAAATACAAATAAAAAAGGCAGACCTGACGCAACCTCAGGCCTACCGATGCAATTTTGTTTTTATCTCTTTACAGCAGTATTATCCTCCGGCGAGAATAATACTATGAGACATGTATTTAATTCATTGTATAATATCAAA
>DNNV01000287.1 GCA_003497505.1 Clostridiales bacterium
GGGATATAATCTGATAGAGTTCAAATACAAAATACTAAAGGGTACAGATATATCTGTACCCTTTTTTATGGTTGCAATGCATGGGCAATAATTTAGTGGTGAAAGTCTGCTACAGACTTGGCAGTAGGAACGGAAAGTACTCAATAGTTAATTGCGAAACTAAAAAAGTTTGTTATCAACCCATTATAGTGAATAGTAATAAATATTTTAATGATAAGGTTTACCTAATATTGACAATATTTGAGAAGAATTGTATAATCATTTTTAAAATTTATGGCGCAAAAAAGTAATGAAGGGATAAAGATACTGACTTTTATTTAAGAGAGTCGAATTGATGGTGTAAATCGACATAATGTAAAGTAGGTAGGACAGATTGTCTCGTCGTAGATATGAGTACTTTTAGTTAATAATCTAAGGTAATGGGCGTAAGAAAATTGCGAATTAAAGTGATACCATGGAATGAACTCGTCTCTATATTTTTTTAGAGATGAGCTTTTATATATATAAAAGTCGGCCGACTTTTTCAGTAAAAAATAACTTAAATTAATTAGGAGGAAATTGCATGGATGGATTATTAGCTATTACGATTGTACTTATTGTATATGCTGTCGGAGACTTAATATCAGCAAAAACTCGATCATTAGTTCCGATGATGTTTGTTGCGTCGGTCATATTTATGGTTGGATTTTGGGCGGGGCTTCCCACTACTTTATTCAAGGATGCACAGCTCATTGGATTTGGTTCACTTATGATTGGACTATTGATTACACATATGGGAACACTTATGAACTTAAAAGAGCTTATTAAACAATGGAAAACAGTGGTTATTGCTTTAGCTGCGGTTATTGGGATTGGGATATTTCTATTTGTAGTTGGAAGTCCCATTATTGGAAGAGAGTATGCTATAGCATCGGCTCCACCTATTGCAGGAGGTGTAGTGGCTGCCCTTATCATGGGTGATGCCGCTAAAGCAGCAGGTTTTGAAGATTTAGCAGTATTTGCTACTATATTGGTAGTAGTTCAAGGCTTTGTAGGTTTTCCTGTGGCATCCTTTTGCCTTAGCAGAGAATCCAAAAGGATTCTTAAAGAGGGTGCTAATGGTCAGAATAATGTTGCTGAAGCAACAGAACAAGGCGCAGCAAGCACCAAGAAAACTCTGCTGCCACCTCTGCCAAAGGACTTGCAGACTACATTTGTACTTCTGGCCAAGCTCTCTATAGTTGCTCTATTGAGCTTCAAACTTGCAGAATTAACAGGTGGGATTGTTCATAAATATGTTATGTGCTTATTTATGGGTGTTATAACTTGTGAGCTTGGATTTCTTGAAAAGGACATCATGACTAAGGCAAATGCACTTGGTTTGGCTATGGTCGGTCTAATGGCTGTTGTATTCGCAAGCCTTACTCAGGCAACACCGGAGATGCTTAAGTCCCTCTTGTTACCTATAGTAGGAAGCTTGATGATGGGTGCAACAGGAATTGCAATATTCTCATCTTTAACAGGAAAGATACTTGGCCAATCTATGTATATGTCAATCGCTATAGGTATGTCAGCATTATTCGGATTTCCGGGTACATTCATATTGTCCAACGAGGTAGCAAATGCTAATGGAAAGACTGAAGAAGAGAGAAAAATGATATTGGATGAGATTTTACCAAAGATGCTGATTTCAGGGTTCATTACTGTAACTATTGCATCGGTAGTATTAGCAGGATCTATGTCTAAACTATTTTAATTATATAGGAGGATAAACATGACTAACAAAATACTGTTTAAAGGATTTACATTGATTGATGGCAGCGGAGAGGCTCCGATTGAGAACGCATATCTTCTTGTAGAGGATAAAAAAATCGTTAAGGTTGGTAACGGAGAATTTGGTTTGTCAACTGAGGGGATGGAAGTAGTGGATTTAAGGGGTAAGTTTATGATGCCTGGTCTGATAAACTCTCATGTTCATATAACTATGGATCCAGATCCGGACCCGGTTGGTTCAATGATACATGATTCAGAAGCAAAAATCACACTTAGAGGAGTGGCAAATCTAAAGAAACACCTATACTCAGGAACTACATTCTTTAGGGACTTGGGCGGTCCAAAGGGGATTGATTTGGATTTAAGAGATGCGGTGAATTCAGGACTGATAGAGGGAGCACAGTTTTTAGCTTCCGGCAAGGTTGTGACTATGACTGGTGGACACGGGTGGTTTTTTGGAAGAGAAGCCGATGGAGTAGATGAAACCAGAAAAGCTGCTCGTGAAGAATTAAAGGCAGGAGCAGATGTTATAAAGATCATGGCTACAGGCGGAGTAATGACAAAGGGTGTTCAGCCGGGAAGTCCTCAGCTATCCATGGAGGAAATGAGATCAGCTGTAGAGGAGGCTCAAAAGGCAGGCAAGAAGACTGCAAGCCATGCCCAGGGAACAGTGGGCATAAAAAATGCTATTTTGGCTGGCATAGACTCAATAGAGCATGGAATATTCTTGGATGATGAGACTATTCAGCTGATGATTGATAAAGGAACTTATCTGGTTCCCACACTTGTAGCACCGTATTTTATCAGTTCAAATGGTGTAGCTGCAGGAATTCCAAAGTTCATAGTTGATAAATCAGACTATGTAATGAAATTCCATAATGATAGCTTTACTAAAGCATATAAGGCAGGCGTGAAGATAGCCATGGGCACAGATTCCGGCACACCGTTCAACATTCATGGAGGCGCTCCGCATGAGCTAAAGCTAATGGTAAAATGCGGTATGACTCCAACTGAGGCTATAGTGGCATCAACAAAGGGTAGTGCAGACCTATTAGACATACTTGCTGATTATGGAACCTTAGAAGAGGGAAAATTTGCTGATTTACTTGTATTGAATGAAAACCCATTGGAGAATCTGGATACACTATTTGATATAGGATCGATTTATAAATTGGGAAGGAAAGTTAAATAATAAAACAAAGCCAGCACATATCTTCCATTGTGCTGGCTTTATCATTATTTATGCGCTTTGTCTTATTTGAAAAATTCAGACATATCAGTAAAAACCACTGAAACAGGAGTTGCATGAATACTATATTACTTATGGTTTGTAATTATAACACAGATAAACAAAGTCATAAAGGTTTCTTATACAATTTTAGGTGTTTTGAATAAACTTTGTTCCGCATCTTTGGCAGGTTACTGCAATTTTGCCTTTTCTCCTGGGAGCGCGAAGCTCTTTTTTGCAGTTGGGGCATCTGAAGTACTTGTAATCCTTGCTTGATTTGAGAACTCTGTATTTAGATGTCAGCCATGCGCTTGCAGGGTTCCAGTATTGGAGAAATTTTTGATTTTCTCTTTGCCTCGCTACAAAATTTTTTGACATTGTACGGAAGATGCATGCAAAAAATATTACATATGTAACAAGAGTGAGCAGGTGTAAATCAAAAGCGTTGCCTATGAAGGTGAGAACCATGCCTAATATAAGCAATGCTAGCGTAAGCTGGTCCGTTCCATACCTTCCGACCATAAAATTTCTGAATCCGTTCATTGTGACCTCCTAATTTTGAACCTGGACTGTTTCGGGATTAATAAACTCAGGAGGATACAGGACTTGTGTCAAATTCTTAGGTTCCTCGCCATTCACCGTTATTTTTATGCTGTCCACACCAGGTATTGATGTAAATGTATATATAAGGGACTCAAGCATCATTTGCTTCAGGCTTTCCTTTCCCTTGTGGGCATTTGAAAATCCGTCGTTGAAGTTAAGTATCAGGGTTCTTCCTTCCAGCTTTGCATCCATGAGCTTTACGCTTTCAGGCACAGGATTTATTCCATAGGAAATATCGGAATCGAAATATGCATCAAATAGCTTCTGCGCCTTCATTTCTGCTGTGTCACCTGCGGTAATTCCTGCTTTTTGAATATCCGCATCATAATCAAACAAGTAATATCTGTCATCTATTCTGTAAGCCATGTACAGCAGATAATTTCTTTCTTTGTTGGGCAATGCATTTATTGCTTCACTTGAGAGACCATGAAAATACGTATCTGCTTTTTTTCTGTCAACGGTAAATGTAAGACTGCGTATAGGCCAATATCTGTCAACATCAAATATGGTTTTCACGAATGCTTTATATGCCAGAAGGGCACCGGCGCTTCCGTTGTTATATCCTTCATATGAGCTTGGAATGTCTATTACCACATTTCCGTTATTGTAGGTCGTGTTTGTAACATCCTTTATCATTGATACAAAACCGTCATTTAACGGGCCGTTTTGCAGCTGCTCTATGGCCATTCTCGTAATGGACTTATCTTCTACCAGGAAACGCGTTACAGGAATCAATGTATCTGCATTTTCTGTGGCAAAGTAAAGAGTAAATCCCTTTGTCCCCGCCGGAGCCTGGACTGCAGCAGGATAATACGTGCCTCCGGTATCATAGGTAACGGTTGATGATACTGATGACCTACCTTCGGCTGCTATCAAATTGGATGTGAAGACAAATTTATATGTGCCGTCCTCCAGTCCCAGCTTTTTCTGATTTATATTTAATGTGGTTATAATCGGGTTATCTTTGCTGACTGATATAGACATGTTTACAGAAGGAGAAACAAGCTCAAGGTTTCTTATACTGCCCTTTACCAGGGTATCGCCATTGTAAACATCCAAAGTGAATATGCTGTCAGAAACACTTTTCACGCTCTCCTCACTGTCTGATATATGGTTGATTGTTATGGATTCAGGGTTTAAAAGGTCATTTTCTTTTGATTCCAGACTCAGGGTGCTGTTTTCAACCGGTGTTTCTATTTCGATGGTCCCCCTGTAATCTATGGGAGAAAGGTTTAATAAATATGTGGATGAAAACAATCCTATAAGCGCTATTATAACTATATTGCTGAATATTCTCATATTATACCTCTAAGCAGTGTCTTTGTTAACATCAAATTCTTTGACATTATTATATATCATATTTATGAAAAAATAAATGCTTTTTATTTTTCCGAATCCGACAGTTATCATTATTGACATGTGGTTCATATACTGTATAAAAGGTGGGGGGTAATATGTACAGAGGGAGATACGAAAATAATATGCATGACAAGATGTATGACATTATTGAGCTTATGTATATACTTAACAGATTATCAAACAACTCATATATTGATGATAATTCCAAGCAGTATTTAATCAGGATGCTGAATGATGCGGAGTCCATTAAAAGTAATTTCGACAAATATAAGGATTATGAGCCAGAAAGAGAAGAGAGGGAAATTGGCTACAGCAGATACAATGGCTATAATTACAGGAACAGAGGCTCCTTTGGAGATAAAATAATTTCATTTTTAAAATCATTAAATGATTAACGGTATAAGTAACACTTTAAACCGGTTCTGAATAATATATAGAAAAATTAACTTTAGGAGGTTCTAAATGTTTAACAATATATTAGGTGGCAATGGTGATAGCTTATTGTTCTTCTTCCTTCTTTTAGTAGTTCTTGCATGCTTCTGTGGAGAAGACGGACTGCTTGGAGGAATAGGCGGCGGATGTGGATTCGGAGATAACGACAGCCTGTTATTCTTCTTCTTATTATTAGTGATATTGTTCTGCAACTGTGGCGGAATCGGCGGAATAGGTGATAACTGCTAATAGCTAGACCTTGTACATTATTCAAAAATCTTCCCTGGAAATTCGGGGAAGATTTTTGTATGCCATATCCTGAATGAGGTGAGGCAAGGTGGAAAAGGAGAAGGTCAAAGAAACTATAAAGTGGCTACAAACGGCGGAAAAAATAAATAAATAGTATATTAAATAAGGACATGCATGATGAATTTCAACATTAATTCAAGGAATGGTTTCGCGTGAGGAAAAAAAATAAAAAAAATTGTATTGACAAGAAATTAAAAATGTATTATTATCATTTTTAAATTTATCAAAATCAAGGTGGTGGCACAAATGAAGAAAAAAACATTTTTATCAATAATTTCTATAATTATGATAATGGGATTGCTTGCAGGATGCGGAAGCGGAGCAAACAATGGAAACAATGGCGGAAAAGAGCCCGCTAACGGAGCAAATGAAGTAAAGATAGGTATAAACTACGAGCTTTCAGGAGGCGTTGCTTCATATGGTCAGTCAAGCGTAGACGGAATAATGATGGCATTTGATGAAATAAATGCTGCCGGCGGAATCGACGGAAAGAAAATTGTTCCTGTAAAAATTGACAACAAGTCAGAGCCAGCAGAGGCTACTTCCGTAGCGACAAAGCTTATGACTCAGGACAAAGTTGTTGCTCAGCTTGGACCTGCAACATCAGGAAGCTTTATGGCAACAATTCCTGTAGCTATGGGAAATAAGGTGCCGATTATATCTGCATCAGCAACGGCTGACAAGGGAGTTACAGTTGCTGACAACGGCAAGGTAAACGACTACGTATTCCGTTTGTGCTTCAACGACTCTTTCCAGGGAGTAACAATGGCAAGCTTTGCGCTCAATAACCTTAGTGCAAAAAATGCGGTTATAATCAAGGATACATCCAGTGATTACGGCAAGGGACTTGCGGAAAACTTCAAGGCTACATTTGAAGCAAACGGCGGTAAAATAGTTACTGAAGCAGGATATGTTAAAGGCGATAAAGATTTCAAAGCTATATTGACTGGATTGAAGGGAAAAGATTTTGATGTAATATTCATTCCCGGATATTACGAGGAAGCAGGACTCATAATCAAACAGGCACGCGACCTGGAAATCAACGCACCAGTACTTGGAGCCGACGGCTTTGATTCACCTGTGTTGCTGGAGCTTGCGGGAGAAAAGGCCTTGAATGATGTATACTATTCAAATCACTATTCTTCATTGGACAAGGATCCGCTGGTACAGGATTTCATCAAGGGATATACAGAAAAATATGGACAAGAACCAAATGCATTCAACGCTCTGGGTTACGATCTTGGAAAATTTATAGCTGACGCTATAAAGCGTGCTGGTTCAAATGATACAGCGGCAATTACAAAGGCTTTGGCAGAAACTAAGGGCTTCAAGGGGGTTACAGGTTCTTTCGACATGGGAGAAGACCACAACCCGGTTAAAGCAGCAGTAGTTATCGGACTTGAAAACGGAGTTCAGGCAACAAGCGTAAAAGTGGAACCTAAATAATAGTTTTAAATTATTAATATCTGGACATAATTAAGTTAGCGTGCAGTTTCACGCTAACTTAATTACTTAGTACGAGGAATGAGGAGGTGCTCCTTGAATCAATTTTTACAACAATTAGTAAACGGAATATCCCTTGGAAGCATATATGCATTGGTTGCATTGGGATACACAATGGTTTATGGAATAATCAAATTAATAAATTTTGCCCATGGCGATATATATATGATAGGCGCATATGTGGGATTTGCTGCTACGGCTTATTTGGGAGTGGGATTCATACCCAGCCTTATTATAGCTATGGCTGCATGCGCAATATTAGGAGTGACCATAGAGAAGGTTGCATACAAGCCGTTGAGGAATTCAACAAGAATTGCTGTATTGATAACTGCAATAGGAATATCACTGCTTTTGGAATATGTGATGATGTACTTTGTGGGTGCGCAAGTAAGGTCTTATCCGAGGCTGCTTTCGGATACACTGCTCAATTTAGGCAGTATAATAATAAGTACTCAGCAGATTTATATAATCGTTACTTCCATTGTGCTGATGATTGTTCTTCAGTACATTGTTAAGAAAACAAAGGTGGGAAAGGCAATGAGAGCTGTTTCGGCTGACAAGGATGCGGCTCAGCTCATGGGAATAAAAGTGGACAGCACAATTTCCTTCACATTTGCAATAGGCTCGGCGTTGGCCGGAGCCGGAGGAGTTCTTGTGGG
>DNNV01000109.1 GCA_003497505.1 Clostridiales bacterium
AATATAAAGCCGGAGTTATGAAGCGGATGATTAAATTACATCCGTTTTTATTTTTATTACCTTGGAACTTTTTATTCTATTTTACGTCAAATATTTATAGTAAGAGAAATTCTGAACACAGCACAGGTCAGAATATTATTTTAAATATATTAAAGAAGAGGAGAGTAAGTATGCCATCAGTTATTTTTTATGTACCGGTCTTTATTTTAGTAATAGTGGTAATTTTCTTGTTTTGGAGAAAAGTACCGGCAGATAAGGCAATGGTTATAACAGGGCTTAAAAAAAGAGTATTAACCGGCAGGGGCGGTTTTATGGTGCCGTTTTTAGAAGCTTCCTGCGTAATATCATTAGAAAACATGTCAATGACTACAGATGTTAACGAAGCGCCGTCAAAACAGGGGATTTTTGTAAACATCGTAGGCACGGCAGTAATCAAAGTAAGAAACGATGCCCAAAGTATTTTTGCCGCAGTTGAGCAGTTTTGCAGCGGAGGAGCTAAAAATTCTGTTCTTACCATAAAAAGTATTGTTGAACAAATTCTTGAGGGTAAGCTAAGAGGAATTATTTCAACTCTTACAGTAGAACAAATCAACGAAGACAGAGCCTCCTTTGAACAAAGAATAGAGGCAGATATCAGAGCTGAGCTGGAATCAATGGGGTTGATGTTGGTATCATATACAATATTGAAAATAAGCACTCAGGGCGGATACCTTGAAAACAGAGCGATACCTCAAATTGCACAGGCAAAATCCGATGCTGATATCGCAACCGCAGAAAGAAATAGAGATACGGAAATCAAGACTGCTGATGCGGTAAGGATAGGGCAAAAAGCTAAATTAGAGGCTGAAACAGCTATTGCAGAGTCCGAAAGAGATAAATCAATAAAGGTTGAAAGCTACAGAGCCCAACAGGACAGAGCTAAGGCAGATGCAGATATTGCATACAAGCTGAAGGCAATTGAAAATGAAAGGCAGATTGCAGAACAGCAGGCTGAGCTTGCAAGGAAAAATGCCATAGTTGTTGAAGAAAATTTGGTCGCAGAAGTAAAAAAACCGGCGGATGCAAGGAAATACGAAGCCGAGGTTAAAGCGGAAGCTGACAAGATTATTACTATAAAAATGGCTCAGGCAGAGGCAGAAGCAATTAAAATAAAGGCGGAAGCAGAAGCGGAAGCCATTATTGCAAAGGGTAGAGCAGAGGCAGAATCCATAAAAGCGAAGGGTATAGCCGATGCGGAAGCCAAAGGCAAGTTAGCGGAAGCTATGGCCAAGTATGGAGAAGCCGCAATTGTAGAATTGATGGTTTCAAGAATGCCTGAAATAGTTAAGGAAGTTGCAAAGCCAATGGAACAGGTTGATAAAATAACGATTATAGATAATGGCGGAACTGGAGGAGCATCAAAGGTTTCAAAGCTCGTTACAGATGTTACGGCCAACGGGTTCCAGGTATTAAAGGATGTAACCGGATTAGATGTGGTTGATCTTATAAACAAGGTTGTAAACAAAGAGGCCGATGTGCCGGCTTTAGCCGAAAAATATAAGGAGAAAGCTAAGGAAGAAGGTGCCTCAAAAATAATACAGGCAGCTGACATATACAGTGAAGAGTCACCTAAGGAGGCTCCTGAGTCATTTGAATAAAAAGTTCGGACATATACGGCTAAGGTCGGAATGTCCGAATTTTTTATTATTGAAACTGGAGCAGTAAATGCATATTCCAATAAATAATTCTAATAATATAATTGCAGGACTAAAAAGAAAATATGTATCGGAGAAGCGCAATAGAATGGATAATAAATATCAAGCAAATGAAAACAACATCAAAGATAAGCACAATACCCACGACACATACAGGAACGACAGTGAGCTAACTAATAGTAACAGTTACATGATTTATCAATTAAATAATACGTTTAATGATAAAAGCAAAGATGTTTTTGATAGAAATGAAAATATCAAGATTAACAACAAAAATATATACAGCAAATCGGAAAATAAAAAGAATAAAGGTAAATAAAATCGGATTAGCTTAAAATATATGACTATACGTCATTTATAATTTCGCCTCGAAATCTAATGTGTATTATATTAATATTTTTTGGAAACAACTAATATATAATATATTAGGAGGAAGCAATGAATACAAATTTGATGTATACACCGCAGGATATCAAAGGTCAGACGCAGCAGGAACCAGACAAGGAAAGTGAAATGAGGCCTCAGCCAATATATGATGATTTTAACTGCAAGGGTCATAACAGATTAAAAGGAAAGACTGCCGTTATAACGGGAGGGGACAGCGGAATTGGCAGGGCAGTGGCTGTCGCATATGCCAAAGAAGGCTGCAATGTTGCCATAGTATATAATATAGCTGATGATGATGCAAATGAAACTAAAAAGGCGGTTGAAAGCTATGGGGGTACGACAGTACTGATTAAAGGAAACTTGAGAGATTCGAATTTCTGCAACGAGGTTGTATCCAGGACAATTAAACAATTTGGCGCATTGGATATTGTGGTTAATAACGCAGCAATACAGCACCCTCAGGCAAATTTTGAAGATATAACCGATGAACAGCTGGATGATACCTTCAGAACAAACATTTATGCGATGTTTTATTTAACAAGGGCGGCTATGCCATATTTGAAGGAAGGAAGCTGTATTATAAACACCAGCTCGGTAACTGCGTTTAAGGGAAGCAAGGATTTAATCGATTATTCTGCAGCCAAGGGTGCGGTAACATCATTTACCAGGTCTCTTTCTCAGAATCTGGCAGATAAAAAAATCAGAGTAAATCAAGTTGCTCCAGGGCCCATATGGACACCATTGATTCCGTCAACATTTGATAAGCTCAAGGTAGGTACATTCGGAAAGGATACACCTCTGAAACGTCCCGGTCAGCCTGTGGAACTTGCAGAAGCGTACGTTTATCTGGCAACAGACAACTCTTCTTATATGACAGGGCAGACGCTCCATATAAACGGCGGAGAAATAGTAAATGGATAAATTTCATGCCTGATAAGCAATAACATATAAATAGGGACCATGATTATGACATTTTATGTAATAATCATGGTTCGTTTCTTATATATATGATATAGTGGTTATATTACTTTTGGTAAGCAAAGATATAAGAAGGAACCGGTAGAATACATGAAAGAAAAATGGATTGCGGTGGTTGGCAGCCCGAGAAAGGGTAAGAATACTGACTTATTAACTGACTATATTATTGAAGCGCTAAGTGAAAAAAATATTAAGGTGGATAAATTTATACTTGATAGTAGAAATATTTCAACATGTTCAGGGTGTGAATGCTGCATGGAAGATGGTAAATGTGTAATCAATGACGATGTTAGTAAGATAATAGAGGCTATGAAAAATGCGGACGGATTTATATTTGCTTCTCCATCTTACAATTATAATGTCACGGCACAGATGAAGGCTTTTTTAGACAGAACTTTCTGTCTTTATGATTATAGTGAAGTGTGTGCAAGCCGTCTTTCACAGGATAAAAATGCAATAGTCGTTGGAGTGTGCAGAGGCAGAGCAGAGGAGAGTATGGGTTATACCATTGAGTGCATGTGCGAATCCCTGTCGGAGATTGGAGTAAATATATACGGTAGGCTGGGATATTTCAATACAAAACATTTGCCGGTTGAAGATAATGGTGTTATTAAAGAGAATATAGAAAGGCTGTTAAGCTCAGCTGGAGAATTTAATTCGAAGATAAATTGTGAAATAGTTAAATAGTTAAATAATTGAGAAGAAAAAACGAAAATTAGTAATGAGACAATATACATTCATTTATTGGCTTGCATAAAATAATATTAAATTTATTTTAAGGGAGAGATAATAATTGAATTGTTATGAAGTTCGTAAATATTATAATAGATATAGAAAGCATGAGAAGAATGACTTGGATTTTGTATCTACAAATAGAGTACCTATCAGCAATGATGTGGGATATATAGAGATTAGTATTACTAAAGATTTAGGGCAGGAAATTGCTACTGATGCTGTATTGACTATCTACGTTAATCAAAATGGCGACCAGATTCCTGTAGCTACTTTATCACCTACAGAAAATCCTACCTTGATTGAATTGCCCATTGCACATCCGTTAGGTACATTGGTGGAAGGACCTGAATACTATTTTACACCATATAATTTGACCATAGAGGATGAGGGGTACTATAGAATTATTACACAGAACATTCGCCTTTTCCCAAACGTAAAAGCTGCATTTTTTTATAACTTGAATAGAATAGTAACAGGACAGCCAGGTCACGAAGAAATTATAATAATTCCGCCTCATCCAAGGGATATAATAAAATAAATGTACCTGATATACTAATTGAGATGAAAAAAAGAATGTAAAGCATTTGGACAGGCTTAAAATGATGATAAATAAATAAATTTAAAGCAAATAATGAAATGCTAAATTGAAAGGACTGACATGTATAAATCGACGTTTAAAACAATAGAAGAATTTATGTTAAAAGAAATGAAGGATTCGGCTCATGATTATCTGCATATATACAGGGTAACTAATCAGGCGATGGAAATAGCACTGGAATATCCGGAGGCAAACAATGAGATTGTGTTGGCAAGTTCATTGCTGCATGATATTGGCAGAGAAGCTCAATACAGAAATCCGGATATATGTCATGCAAAAATTGGCGGAGAAATAGCATATGATTTACTTATCAGCATTGGATGGAGCGGTGAAGATGCCCTACATGTAAAAGAATGTATTCAGGCTCATCGCTACAGAGTTGAAAACCCTCCTAAAACAATTGAGGCCAAGATATTGTTTGATTCTGACAAACTTGACAGCACAGGAGCTATAGGTATTGCAAGAACTCTGAACTATGGAGGAATAATGAACGAGCCACTGTATACGGTTGATGAAAATATGATTGTTCATGAGGGGAGTCGCTGTTCTCCAGAATCATTTATCAAGGAGTACAATTTTAAGCTAATTAAACTGTATGACAGCTTCTATACTGAAAAAGCAAAAAGTATTGCCGAAAAAAGAAAAAACATCTCTATGCAATTTTATAATTCTTTAATGAGTGAAATTAACATAGGAAATATTCGAAGGTTTCTGGATTTACTGATGATTAATAATAACTGTAATATTATTTGAAAAGGATTTATAGATTCATGCGTCTTAGAACATAATTAAATTTACTCGGAAATAGTGAAGATTTGACAAAAATCTTCACTAAGAGGCACCTAAATTATGTCGCAAAATAGATATTTTGCGACATAATACACTTAAAATCAACGAGAGAGGTCTTAAAACCTCCAAATTTCAATGTTTTTAGAAAGTTAGATTTTTATGA
>DNNV01000362.1:0-690 GCA_003497505.1 Clostridiales bacterium
TCGTTGTTTATATCGTAGTTGTACATAGTCAGGTGATATTCCCTGCCCTCATACTCTGTCGTAAGCTCTGTTCCGGGAATAAACATCAGGTTATCTCCCGGCTCTATAATTTCCTGCATATTTTTTATATTGTCCACACAGTCGTGGTCAGTTATTGAAAATATATTTATTTTGCTTTTTATCAATTCTTTCTTTAAATCATACACATCCCATGTTCCATCGGAAGCACAGGTATGCATATGAATATCTACTTTTTTCATTTATACCTCTAATAAAGTGAGTCTTCATTTATCCTTGTGTAGAACATTTCTCTGACTTCGTCGAAATCCTTCGTCTGAGCCATTATCCACATAAGCTTTGTAATTGCCGCCTCAATAGTCATGTCATATGCCTGAAGCACGTTATATTTTTTAAGTGCCTTCACACCAACCTCATATACTCCCATGTCACTTCCCTCAAACATAACCTGTGTAGCAATTACGATTATCTTTCCTTTTTCCGTCAGTGCTCCAAGCTTTTCAAGGAAATTTCTCCTGTCCTGAAAAGGAAGCCCGCCGGCGCCGTAGCTTTCAATTACAACGCCCTCATATTTTTCACCTATATAGTCAAGAACATCAGGCTCCATTCCCGGAGCAAGCTTCAGCAGAAAAATGGACGGGAATATATTTTTGAAAAATTTAACAGACTCTG
>DNNV01000362.1:799-3226 GCA_003497505.1 Clostridiales bacterium
CAGACTCTGTAAATTTTTCGCCCCTGATATACTTAGTTATTCTGCTGTCGTCAATTATAGCTGCAACGGGAAAATTAATTGATTCAAAGGCACTGTAGCTCTTTGATTTCACCTTGCGCGCCCTAGTTCCCACAATGGCCTTTCCGTCAAAAACAAGGTACACTCCCCTGACATCCTTTTCGGCTGCAAACCTGAAGCTGTCCAGAAGATTTTTCTTCGCATCGGTAATGTCTGCGTTTATGGGCTTCTGCGCACCTGTTATTATAACAGGCTTATCTAAATTCTGTATTAAGTATGAAAGGGCGGCAGATGTGTAGGACATGGTATCTGTACCGTGGGATATTACAAATCCGTCGTATTTGTCATAGTTACTTTCTATTGCCTCCGTCATGAGAACCCAGTATTCCGGCTGAATATTGGTGCTGTCAATATTTAAGAGCTGAATTGTTTCAACGTTGCAAAATTCCTTTATTTCAGGCACATAACCCAGAAGCTCCTCTGAGGTTATCTGCGGCGCCAGACCGTCTTCAGTCTTTTTTGAAGCAATGGTGCCTCCGGTGGCAATAAGCAATATGTTCTTTTTCATCATCTTCTCCCTTGTCAATCAATATATGAAACTATCTGCCTCATGTCCTCAGGCAGTGGGCATATTACAACAACTTCCTCTCCCGTTATGGGTTGTGCAAATCTCATTTCATGGCAGTGCAGAGCCTGTCTTTTTATGAGCTCACTTTCATTTCCGTACAGTGTATCTCCCAATACGGGATGTCCTATATGCTTCATATGCACTCTTATCTGGTGAGTCCTGCCTGTATCAAGCTTCAGCCTGACCAGTGTCAGATTATCCATCCTTTTTTCAACCATGTAACGTGTAATGCATTCTTTTCCCGACGGATGGACCACTCTGATTATGTCTTCCTCATTCAGCCGTGTAATGGGCTCGTTTACAATCCCTCTGTCCTCCACTATGATGCCTTCCACAACAGCATAGTAGTATTTTTCAACAGTATTTGCCTTCATCTGCTTTGATAGCTCGTTGTGGGCATAGGGATGCTTCGCGATTATAACGACTCCGGATGTATTCATATCAAGCCTGTTCACGAGCCTGACCTTGCGTTTTATGCCCCTTTGTCTGAAATAATGTGCAACTCCGTTTGCTATAGTGTTGTTCTGGTGTGACCTTGTGGGATGCACCACGATGTATGGAGGCTTGTTCACCGCAAGCAAGTCGTTATCCTCATAGACTATATCTATGGGTATGTCAACGGGATCATATTCGTCCTCGTCCTCATCAAATTGCACTGACAAAATATCTCCCTCAAAAACATTTTTGTTCAGCCTGGCTGTTTTGCCATTTACAAAAATGCAGTCATTCAGCTCCAGTTTCTTTGAAAGGCGCCTTGAAAAATTTAAGTTTTCGGCCATAATGCCCTTTACAGTTTTATCATTTTCCTGTATTGTATAATTAAGAATATTATCAGTATTCATAAGTTCTCCCATCTTTTAGGCGGACTTTTTAAGCCCTGTGGAGGCGCTGAACCTCCGTTTCTAATATAATATAAATCGCATTCAATGTAAAGGGGATAAAATCATGAAGGACAAGGTAATAAATATAGCTGCGAACCATGATGATTATACGACTGAAATAAAGGAAAACCTTATAAATATATTTAAAAAGTACGGATATGGTTATTTTGATGGATTTAATAGACACGGTGAACTAAACGTTACCATAGGAGGAGACGGAGCTTTTCTCAGAGCGGTGAGAGAAAGCAATTTTTCAGGAATTCCATTTGTGGGGATAAATACAGGGACACTTGGATTTTTCCCGGAAATAACCCCAGAAAACCTTGAAAGCTTTGTTGTAAATTACGTTGAAGGAAATTATACAATAAACAACGTAAATCTCATAGAAAGTGAAATAGTTTCTCACGGCTGCTCTAAAAAAACATATGCTGTAAATGACATAATTCTAAAAAGAAAAGACATGAAGACCATACACATGAACGTGTACATAGCATCCAACCACCTTGAGAAAATAAGCGGTGACGGACTTATCATATCATCCCCCTTGGGAAGCTCAGCTTATAACAAGTCAGCAGGAGGCAGCCTTGTGTATCCTTCTTTGAAAACGCTGCAGATCACACCTCTGTCACCTATAATTTCAAACGCATACAGGTGCCTTGACTGCAGTATCATAGTTCCGCCTGAATTTGAAATAGCCATCTATCCGGAGAGAAGAGAAGACTACCATATAGCACTCCTGGCAGACGGTCAGCTAATAGAATATGACGAGATAGAGCGCATTCATTTCCGAACATCAAAAAAAGTAATCAAAAGGCTCTCCACCGGAACCTTCAATTACTGGAATGTAATAAAGGATAAGTTTCTGTAAAATTCTAAAACATAAATAATTCGGCTAAAATA
>DNNV01000362.1:3390-5366 GCA_003497505.1 Clostridiales bacterium
TATTTTAGCCGAATTATTTATAAACATCTTTTAAATCAATTACATCTTCAATGTAAATTTGCTTCCTTCATTTACGGTGCTTTCCACCGTAAGGGTGTACCTGTGAATGTCAGCAATCCATTTTGCAATACTCAGGCCAAGACCTGTACCGCCCTCGCGATGCCTTGCCTTATCTGCCCTATAAAAACGGTCAAATATTCTATCCAGATCCTTTTTAGCAATTCCTATCCCCGTATCCTCCACAGTCAGAACCTTTCTCTTAGTTTTGTCTGTGAAAAGACTCACTGTAACCTTGCCTTCCTCGGTGTATTTAACAGCATTGTCAACAAGTATTACAATCATCCTGCGTATTTTATCGTAATCAGCCCTTATTTTCATGTCTTCTTCCAGATTCAGTTTAAAATCAAGGCCCTTGGTTTTCGCCAGTATTTCCATGCTCTGACATACATTTTCCACAACCTCAGAAATTGAAAATTCGGAAATGTCGAGTTTTCCTTCATTGGCATCGGCCTTTGCCAGTATCAGAAGCTGGTCTATAAGCTTAGCCATAACTCTTGTTTCAGAGTATGCATTGTCAAGCCACATTTCATTTTCCTCAACTGTGCCTTCATCGTCGCTGAGCACAACATCAAGATTTGTCTGTATAACCGTCAGAGGTGTTCTTAGCTCATGAGAAGCATCAGCCACAAATTCCTTCTGGCGTATCCATGTTTCCTTCACAGGCTTCAGCGCCTGCCCTGTAAACAAAAAGCTTATGAGCAGCAATATAGCAGTTCCCGTGCAGCCCGTAGCATATAGTACATTTCTCAGAAATGTCCACAGTATTTCTTCATTTACGGTGTTCTGGTAAACTTGCACTACGCTCTTTCCCTTTGAATCTTCAAAATACTTTGTATAAATCCTGTAATTGAACCTGCCTGCTCTTCTCACAACATAGGAATCATTCTTATTTTCAAGCGCCTTGACAGCCAGTAAGCGTATATCGCCTGAAACATTGTCTCCATCCTCTTCAAGATAGACAAGATTCATATTTCCGTCATATATAGCATAGTTCACATTTAGCTTTTGATTTCTGCTCAATGCTACGCTGGGTCCTATTCTCTGAAATGTGTTGCCGTTTATTCTGAAATTCAGTATTGTTGTATTTCTGTTGGCATATATTCTGAATGCCTCCGACTTCATGAGCTCCTTGTTGCCGTCCTCGAATACAATCCGTGTGAAATTATATATTCCCGCAGCTACAAATGCCATAAAAAGCACCAATATTACACCCATATATACAGTTAGTTTTAAATGAAGCTTTCTGAACATTCTATTTCTCCTTAAGCATATACCCTACGCCCCGGACAGTTTCAATCTTCGCATTGGTATCTTCCAGCCTCTTTCTGAGGTGGTGAACATATATCTCAATATTGCTTTCCAGAATATCAGCCTCAAGCCCCCATATCCTATCAATAATCTGCTCCCTTGTAAAAACCTGTCTCGGTTTTTTAATGAACATCTCCATCAGCATCGCTTCTTTAAGCGGTATTTTATATTCCTTATCCTCTATAAACAAGAGATAATTTTTAACATCATATTTTATATCTTCAAACTCATATACTTCGCCCACATACTCTGTACCCTTTCTCCTTGCCAGAGCCTTTACCCTTGCAATGAGCTCCTTTGTGGCAAATGGCTTAATCAGATAGTCGTCCGCTCCGGTTTCAAGACCGAACACCCTATCATCCACAGTATCCTTGGCAGTGAGCATTATTACCGGAGTTTTAATTCCGTTTTTTCTTATTGACTTTAATATCTGTATTCCGTCCACACCGGGAAGCATGATGTCAAGAACAATTACATCATATATATCCTTTTCGGAAAGAATAAGTCCTTCCTCTCCATCATTGGCAATATCAACATCTATTTTCTGCTTTGAAAACAAATAACTGAGAGCCTGCGTAATCTTAACCTCATCCTCAACAATTAATATT
>DNNV01000182.1 GCA_003497505.1 Clostridiales bacterium
CATCGCCAGAAATGTAAAGGCGGAAGGCGCCAAGATACTTAGAGGAGGCGCATGGAAGCCAAGAACATCCCCGTATGCATTCCAAGGTCTTAAGGCTGACGGACTTGAGCTTTTAAGCATGGCAAAGGAAGAAACGGGAATGCCTATAGTATCTGAAATAACAAATACTGCACACATTGATATGTTCATGGAATCTGTTGATATATTCCAGGTGGGAGCACGCAATATGCAGAACTTTGAGCTTCTGAAGGAGCTTGGAAAGATAAATAAGCCGGTGCTGCTTAAGAGAGGTTTCTCAAATACTATTGAAGAGCTTCTTATGTCAGCCGAGTATGTTATGAGTGGTGGCAACAACAATGTTATATTGTGTGAAAGAGGAATAAGGTCATTTGAAACATACACCAGAAATACTCTTGATATAAGTGCGATACCTGCTCTTAAAAAGTTGAGCCATCTTCCGGTAATAGTAGATCCGAGCCACGCAGCAGGAATGAGCTGGATGGTTGAACCTCTGTCAATGGCGGCCATTGCGGCGGGAGCTGATGGACTGATAATCGAAGTTCACAATGACCCTGCAAATGCACTTTGCGACGGAGCACAGTCCCTTACCTACGACGAGTTCAATAACACAATGACAAAACTGAGATTGATCGCAAACACCGTGGGAAGGAAACTATAGGATGGAGCATGACTATTTATCTGAAATAAGGGATAAGTATGATAAAGAAATAATGGAGCTGCTCATTAAGCGTATGGAAGCGGTGGCAGAATTGACAAGACGGGAAAGCAAGGGTGAAGATAATACGGCATACCCTGATGCTGAAACGGATTATATGGATGAATTCAGCTATCTGAGCAACGTTTTGAATTCGCTGGATTCAAAGTGCAGGCATATGAACCTTCCTGAGACAGCAGGGATGTATGATGAAAATGCAAGACTTGAAAAGAGCCTTGTGAAAAAGGCATGCTATCAGGGACTTCCATTCTCATATTCCGAAAGCGCAGCAAAGGCACTGTTCGGTCATGCAGAGCTTATGAACAAAACAACATTCGAGGATGTTTTCAAGGCTGTTCATGAAGGTGCTGCGGATGTAGGAATTGTGCCCTTTGAGAATTCGACTGCAGGCTATATAAATGATGTATATGACCTTATATTGAAATATGACCTTTTTATAAACTACACATATGTGAAGAAAGTGGATCACTGTCTCGCGGGTATTCCCGGAGCAGAGGAAGAGGACATAAAAGAGGTTCATTCCCATCCTCAGGCTCTGGCTCAGTGCAGGAAATATATCAGAAACAGCGGCTACACGGAAGTTGCGGAAATAAATACTGCTGTCGCCGCTCAGAAAATAGCGGAAATGAATATAAAGGAAGCAGCATGCATATGTTCCGAGGAAGCTGCTCTGCATTATGGTCTTAAAATACTTCGGCATCAGATAAACCAGCAGAAGCTGAACTATACACGCTTTGCTGCTGTTTCAAAGAAAAAGGCAGTTGAAGAGGATCATAATCGTATCAGCTTTGTTTTCAACGTTTCTCATACCACGGGATCGCTGAGCAAGGTGCTGTCCATAATTGCATATTATGGCTGCAATCTTTATTATATAAATTCCAGACCTAATCTGAAAAATCCGTGGGAGTACATGTTTTATCTGGATTTTGAAGGAAACTTGGCTCATAAGCAGGTAAAGTGCCTTCTTTCTCAGCTTTGGGAAGAGGTACCGTTCATGAAGGTTTTAGGGAGTTTCAATGTGTAAATTCTAACAGGAGAGTACTATATGAATATAACAATTGTCGGACTTGGAGTTATAGGTGGATCTATGGCTAAAGCAATACGGGAAAATATCAGACCTGAAAATTTGTGGGCTGTTGATGTTGACTTTAATATATTGAAAGAAGCATATGAAGATGGCATTATCGATGATATCAACAGTGATGTAAAGATATATCTCGAAAGCTCCGACATGGTGATTTTATGTACTTATCCAAAGGCAGCCGTTGATTTTATCGTGTCAAACATGGATAATTTTAAGAGAAACACAATTATAACAGACACGTCCGGAATAAAGAGCAAAATCGTGGAAGAGGTACGAAAAATTCTGCGGCAGGACTTAGAGTTTATAGGCGGGCATCCCATGGCTGGAAAAGAAAGCTCAGGATACAAATATTCTGACGGAAGAATATTCAGGGGAGCAAGCTATATTATAACCCCTGATGAATATTGCAGCAGCGAAAATGTGTTGCTGTTGAAGGAATTATTGTTTAAAATAGGATTTATGAAGGTAGTTGAGCTAACCCCGCCATCTCATGATAAGATAGTTGCATACACGAGCCAACTTCCCCACGTAATCGCATGTGCGGTAATAAGCAGTAAAAGTTTTGAAGAGGGAAAGGAATGCATAGGAGGCAGCTTCAGAGATATGACCAGGGTGGCTGATATAAACTGTCAGCTATGGAGCGAGCTGCTTATTGATAACAAGGAAAATATACTTACAGAGATTTCATCCCTTGTGGATGATCTAAAAAATATACATGCAATAATAGAAAATAACGATAGATATAAGCTTGAAGAATTATTGAAAAGAAGCAGCATTATCAGGAGGGAGATGAATTATGAGGGAAATTAGTCTGAAATTAGGCAGCATATCAAGTGAAATAAAAATCAAAAAAGGAATGCTGAAGGATGCCGGCACAGAAGTAAAGAAGTATGTTGAAGGCAGCAAGGCAGCAATCATTACGGATGAGAATGTATTTTCACTGTACGGCAGGTCTCTCAAGGATTCACTGCTCAGTGAGGGCATTGCTGCAGATTATATAGTTGTTAAGCCCGGAGAGCAGAGTAAGTCTGTAGATACATTGAAAAAGGTATATTCTGAGCTTGTAAGTCTGAATATTACCAGAGGAGACTTTATAATTGCACTGGGAGGAGGAGTTGTCGGTGACCTGGCGGGGTTCGCCGCATCGACATATCTTAGAGGGGTTGACTTTGTGCAGATACCAACATCCCTTCTGGCGCAAATAGATTCCAGCATCGGAGGAAAGGTTGCCGTGGATCTGGATGAGGGAAAGAATCTTGTGGGAAGTTTCTATCATCCCAAGCTTGTGCTTATAGACCCCGAGCTGCTGAACACCCTCAACGACAGATTTATAAAGGACGGTCTTGGTGAGGCTGTTAAGTACGGCTGCATCAGTGATATCGGTCTTTTTGAAAGTCTGATGATTATGAAATCAAGAGAACAGCTCTTTAATAATATAGAAGATATAATATACAGGTGCCTCCTTATAAAGAAGGAAATAGTGGAGGCAGATGAAAAGGACAAAGGACTGAGGATGACACTTAATTTCGGTCATACCTTCGGTCATGCCATAGAGAGATATTTTAATTACGAAAAATATTCCCACGGTGAAGCTGTTTCGCTGGGGATGTATCATATAACCAGCAAAAGCGAGGAGCTTGGATACACAGAGGTTGGAACGGCAGAAAAGATAAGGGAAGCCCTGGAAAATCTGGGGATTGAATACAGAATGCCGGAAATGTCTAGGAAAGAGGTTGAAAATGCAATACTTCTTGATAAGAAAAACATTTCAGGAAATCTCAACCTCATACTGCTCAGGAAAATCGGAATTTGCTTTATAGAAAAAATTCCGGTGTCAAGTCTCAATAAATTCATTTAATGGAGTACATTATGGAAGCTATTGTAATAAAGCCGTCAAGGCTGAAAGGAAAAATGTATGCACCTCCTTCAAAGAGCATGAGCCACAGAGCAGTAATATGTGCAGGGCTGAGCAGCGGAGAGAGCAAAGTGGAGCATGTCATATTGTCGGAGGATATTAAAGCCACCATAGAAGCAATGAGGCAGCTTGGTGCAAGTATCAAAATAACAGGTGATGAGTATGATAGCACTCTCATTGTGAGGGGCAGCACCGAGGGTGTGAAGGAATCAATTATCAACTGCAGAGAATCTGGCTCCACCCTTAGATTTATGATACCTGTGGGTACGATGCTTTCAGAAAAGTGCATATTCACCGGTTATGGAAGATTAATTGAGAGACCCTTGAACGTATTTTACGAAATATTTAAAAAGGATGGCATAGCCTACGAAACAGAAAACGGAATGCTGCCACTTAAGGTTTCAGGCAAGCTGAAAGGCGGAAGCTACAGCATGACAGGTGCGGTGAGCTCCCAGTTCGTATCCGGATTGCTTTTTGCATTGCCGCTGCTTGACAATGATTCGGTCATTGAAATTACAGACAAGATGGAATCAAAGGGATATATAGACCTTACTCTGAGTATGCTTGAAAAATTCGGCATCAATATAGAAAATAACAACCATATGGATTTTAAAATCAAGGGTGGTTCGAAATACAAAAATACAAATTATCGTGTTGAGGGAGATTATTCTCAGGCGGCATTTTTCGTAGTTGCAAAAGAAATCGGAAATAGCGTGGAATGCTTCGATCTCAATAAGGATTCCATGCAGGGCGACAAGGAAATCATGGACATAGTGAGACTTTATGATAATGCCGGAGATACCGTAACCATTGACGTGTCACAGATACCCGACCTTGTTCCCATAATGGCGGTGCTTGCTTCTCTTAAGGAAGGCGTTACTACACATATAATAAATGCAGGAAGGCTCAGAATCAAGGAATCTGACAGGCTGAAGGCCATACAGACAGAGCTTTCCAAAATAGGAGCCGATATTGAGGAGCAGGGAGACGGGCTGCGCATAACAGGAAAGAGTGAGCTGAAAGGCGGAGCAACGGTGGAAAGCTGGAATGACCACCGCATAGCAATGGCTTTAGCTATAGCCGCAACAGGCTGCCGAGAGGAAATTATATTGGAAGGCCATATGGCTGTTACGAAATCCTATCCTAATTTTTGGGATGAATACAGAAGGCTGGGAGGAGAAGTGCATGAGTTCAATGACAGGCAATAAACTAAAAATAAGTATATTTGGTGAATCTCACGGCGAAGCAATCGGAGTTGTTATGGACGGGCTTCCGCCGGGAATAAGAGTAGACCGCGAATATATTGAGAAGCAATTGGCAAGAAGGGCTCCCGGGAAAAATAATCTGTCAACTGCAAGGAAGGAAGAAGATTCCTTCAGCATAGTAAGCGGAATATTCGAAGGAAGAACAACCGGTGCACCTCTGTGCGCAATTATACAGAACAAGGATACACGTTCAAAGGACTATTCGGAGCTAAAGATAAAAATGCGTCCAGGACACAGCGATTATCCCGGCCATGTGAAATATATGGGCTTCAACGACTACAGAGGCGGCGGACACTTTTCTGGAAGAATAACGGCACCTCTTCTGTTGGCAGGCTCCATTGCTATGAGCATTCTAGAAAATTACAAGGGTATATACATAGGAAGCCGCATTAAAAAGGTTTACACTGTTGAAGACGACATCAGCTTTGAAACAAACACAGAAACCATTTTGAAATTAAGGAAAAGTGATTTTCCTGTCATAAATGATGAGGCAGGAGAAAAAATGAAGAGCGAAATACTCAGAGCGAAGGAAGAAGGAGATTCCGTAGGCGGTGTTGCTGAAACGGTTATTTTAAACGTGCCCGCAGGCTACGGTGAGCCATTTTTCGATTCGGTGGAAAGCAGGCTGTCTCACATGATATTTTCCATACCTGCGGTAAAGGGCATAGAATTCGGTGAAGGATTTGACATAACAGACATGAGAGGCTTTCAGGCAAACGACCCATACGCCGCTGAGGGCGGCAGAATTATTGCAAAAACTAACAAGAACGGCGGAATTTTAGGCGGCATAACAAACGGAATGCCAATAAAATTCAGAACTGCCATCAAGCCGACCGCATCCATATCGAAGGTTCAGGATACTGTAAACATAGATACTATGGAAAATACAACACTTCAGGTTGAAGGCCGCCACGACCCGTGCATACTGCAAAGAGCAATACCTGTTATAGACGGTGCTGCTGCACTTGTGGTGCTTGACCTGATTATGGAAAGAGACGGTGAGCTGCTGAAGGAGGAAGTGCTGTGAAAAATATTGTCCTCATAGGAATGCCTGGTAGTGGTAAAACTACCATAGGAAAGCTGTTGTCCAAGGAGTTGGGCATGAGCTTTATCGATATGGACGACTACATACAAAAAACTGAGCAAAAAAGCATAAAAGAGCTTTTCGCACAGGGAGAAAGCTACTTTAGAGATGCGGAAACCATATGCGCCGAGGAATTAAGCAAACTCAGCTCGCATGTAATAGCAGCGGGAGGCGGAATTGTGGTCAGAAGAGAAAATATCGACCACTTGAAAAAAAGCTCTGTTATAGTATTTATAAACAGAACAGTTGAAAATATAATCGGAGACATAGACTGTGAAACGCGCCCGCTGCTGGCAGAGGGAGCAGAAAGATTATACAAGTTGTACAATGACAGGATAGAGCTGTACAAAGCCTACTGCCACATTGAAATACCAAACAATGAATCTGCAGCGGCGGCAGTATCGGAAATAATGAAAAAAATACACTGAAGAATTTTCTACAGTGTATTTTTTTAGTTGTTATTAAGCATGATGAACTAAATTAACAGCGCTGCCTGTTCCAGGTGGGTCACTGTAAGGCTTGGGTGTTGGTGGATCAATGATAATTGTACCAACTAAAAGAATAGTTAATAGTGATCCGATAATTATTGTTCTTAAATTCAGCTTCATAACTTACCTCGTCCTTTTATGGATATTTTGCATCACATCACATAAGAATAATAACATATAAGGTCGAAAAAAGCAAGGCATTTCATAAAAATGTATCAAATTATTTATACATAGAGTGACTTTTTAAAAATTCGATAGCTTTATCTGCCATATTATTATTCAGATACATAAGACATAATTTATTACAAATAACGGAGATTGATTTATAGTCATTTTTTTCTTCTGCAATTTTAAGTATTTTAATGTAAGTAGTTTCTAATTCGGTTGTTCCTCCAATTTCAGAGTTTATCTCAATAAGCATATAGTAACCTTTTAGCTCATATTCAATATCATTAAATTTTGTAGCAAGATCAATCCCAAGATTCAACAATATCAACGCTTCGCTATATCTTTTTTGTTTAATTAATATACTTGCCTTATCTATAAGAGATTTATCTAAATTGGAAAAATCTGTTTCGGTTCTGATTTTTTGTGAAAAATCAAGACTTTCTGCAGCTTTGTCATATTCTTCAATGTCAGCATATAATAAACCTAAATTATCATAAACATAAGCAAGTGAAGGCTCATTTAAGCTGCTGAATTCATCTAAAAGAGAAATATATATTTTTTCTGCATCTTCAATTTTCTTTAAATCACGATAACAATTGGCTTTAACAACATTAGCATATACATAATTCAAAAAATCTTCACTTTTATTACACAAGGCCAAATATTTATTGGCATATTCAATAGATTCATCAAACTTATGAAGTTTTCTATGGCACAAGGAAATGTTATAAACGGAATGCTTTTGCGTATATAAGTCGTTGTTTATTTTGGATAAAAAATATGCTTTGTTAAAAAACTCCAATGCTTCTGCATAAAGTAATTCGTTTAATTTGCAAAGACCCAATTTATTAAATAAGTAAGACTCAAATTTATTATCTGCAATTTCGCCATATTTGCTTAAAGCATCAATATAATTAAATGCTGCTTGAGAATATTTTTTTTCATTATAATATAAGTTTCCTTTTTTGAGAAGAGCTTCCGCTTCTATGCAACCTAAATCATAACCATGAGAGATCTCAATAACATTATTAATTATCTCTATGGTAATGTCACTATTTAACGTATCCAAACAGTATCTCAAAGCTTCATCTTTAGGAGACATAAGTAAATAGGAGTCATCAATATTTAAGGTGATTCCTAATTCAGAAGCCTTATAATTGAACTTTTCGGCCAAATATTTTGCTGTGTCTTTAGTTAGTCCGCGTTCCCCGGTTTCTAACATACTTACAAAGTTTCTCTTAATTTTTTCGCCCTGCAAGTCAAGTTGTTTCATGCTTAACATTTTTCTAATTTTTTTAATTTTTTCACCAGGAGTTAAAAATTTCATTGTGTTTTACCCGTTTTTAATAATTTTAGTAATTACGTTTTTTTGTAAAATAAATTTCTCTACGTTTTAATTATAACACAATTTATTTTTTAGTACAATTTTTTGTTGAAAAAAAGACATTATTACTGAGGAAAGATAAAAAGTAACAAATTTAATGCCGTTTTAGCGACAAAAAATGAAAAAAGCATGTATAATATATTTTACAAGTGATATATATAAAATTAGATAAACGAAATCTCACAAAATGTTTGTATTATTTTTTTAAATATTTTTTATAATTATCCCTTAAATTCTTATCAGTTCTTCGGTATAATTATTTGTGTAGAGCATAATGAAACCTCTTTTGAATGTGGTGTGGTTTGAAACTTGTTCTAGGAAACTCACTTATTCGGAGAGATTCCTCGAACAATCAGTCGTCCAAGAGACGCGGCACCGGCAGTGAATATGCACTGAAAATTTCTTTGGAGTGCTTATTTGTCAGAGGAATTTCATCACCGGATGTAAGTTCGATTATATCATGAACCCCGTCTGTCTTGTGTATTTTGTGTATATTAAATATATTTACTACATATTTTCTGGAGCATCTTACAAAATATTTTGCGTTAAGCCTATATAATATGATGCCCATATTTTGTGAGGTTGTTTCGGTATCCCCGTTTTTAAGATGAAATATCGTCTTGTGCCCTTCTGCCTCAATATATTCTATATCCTCATGCAGAATTTTTCGTTGGGTATTTTTTGACTTCAAAATATATTCTCCGTATGGACAAACCTTTGATAGCTCGTGATTTCTGAGCAGATTTTCGGTTATCTCATCTGATGTGGGCGGAAAGCTCATTTTCCCAAAAATCAAGTCTGAAGCTTGTTCTTTTTTGTAGCTTCTCAGTATATATGATGTTTCTTCGCCTCGGCATACAATATAAATCTTAAAATCATGGTTCGGCAGGTAGCTTCTCATAAATACTAAGGACTTGGAGGTGGTATAAATTTCAAATGAAATATTATTTTTCTCAAAAGTGCTTGACAATATATCTTCAATGATTTTCAAGTCCGCGGTATCACCGTATAATGCTATTTTTATCATGATATCTTTCCTTTAATAATAAATAATCAATAATATAAATTTTTATTCCTTAAAATATACTAACAAAAAAATTTCGCAGTTATTTTCTTTGATAAAAAATCTGTATATTTCAATGAAAATTTTTTAAGAATCTCAATGCCCGAATTCTGGTGTATGAAACAGTCGGTATTCATTAGGTGCGCTGTAATTTTGGCATATGAATATATTTACTTTTGCACTGCCAATTTAATATGTGAATATATTTATTCCAAGCATGGACATTGTCATTGACTTATAAAAAATCTTCAATCCTTTTTTTGTAAAGGGAATTTCTATGCCGGATTTCATATAGACTCCGTCCCAATTATCATTTACCATATAAATATTTAAAAAATTAATTAAATATTTTTTGTTGCATTTAACAAAATATTTTCTGTCGAGCTCTCTTTCTAATTGGGCCAGACTTTTATACGTGGTCTCTGTTTCTCCGTTACTCAGATGAATAACAGATTTGCCTTTTTCCTCTCTGTGAATATACTCTATTTCTTCATGCAGAATTTTACGCACACCTTTGCGGTTTTTTAAGGTGTATGTCCCATAAGGGCAAATGAGTGATAATCTCGTCTCTTTACCTCTCCAGGTGTAGAAATATGATAATTTCAGCTTTTTACCTATCTTGTCACCAACATCATCATATATCAGCGGAAATTTGACGGTGTCGGTGGTATAACGTGAGGTATGCAGGTTAAAATCATTGTAGTTCTTGAGTATACAAGTTATTTCTCCTCCTATGCATATCATGAAAAGATGAATTTTATGGTTAAACAAATAATCATTCATAAATTGCGCAGAGCTGGAAGCCTGACGAAGCTTAAATGGAATGTTATTTTCATTAAGATAGCGTGACAATACACCTTTCATTTGCCTTCGCTCCCCAGCGCTACCGTATAAAACCACTATAAGCATGGCATCTTTCCTTTAAATTAATGTACAACCATACTATGCAGCAATATAATTTTTGCTAATTGTCTTCAATACTATATAGCAAAAATTCCGCATTTTATTGGTCATACAGGGATTAATCTCTTTTCTCACGCACTAATACCTGTTTCTGTGTATTTAATGAATTATCAAGAATCATAGTTTTGAAAACAGTGCAAAGGGAACGATAATTCGTCCCCTTATATGGTATATCATTTAATTTGTCTTGATGGTTACCTTTTGTGTTAGACCATCCCAATCAACTTTACAATCAAAATTTTCAATGATGAATCTTAAAGGAAGCATCGTTCTGTTAGTATCAGAAATATATGGTTCCACATCTGTCTCTTTATTTACCCCATCAACTTTGGCAGTCTTATTTCCAATCCAAAAATATATTTTATGCTTATTTAAATACAAGCTAACCTTTTGTTCTGATTGATTCCATTCTACTTCCCCACCCATGTTTTCTATAAGTGCCCTGATGGGGAGGAAGGTCCTGCCGTTTTTAATAACTACTTCTGTTCCCTTGCCCGGGTCTATTTCTATTTTCTTACCATTAACATGCATATATTTACTCCCTACCTGCAAAACAATGGTTTTACCGAAATTTGATTCAACAGATACTTCTGCTGTCGGTTCACTAAGGGTCTTATCTTTGTATACTGCTTTTAATATATAATAATATGTTTGGTTATTATCGATATTTTTATCAGTATATGATATTCCTACTATTGGAAAATCTGTTATCGGAGTGTTTGATTGCTTGCCTGAGCGAGTTGACCTATATATATTATATCCTATTATTTCAGACGCGTTTTGGGGTTTGCTCCAGGATAAATCAATTCCATCATTCGCTGCCTTCGCACTTAAAATTATACTTGATTTTAATATAACTTCCACTTCGTTGGATGCATGGCCTAATGTTTTATCCTTGTATACCGGCTTAACTACATAATAATATTTTGTATCTGTTTTTATATTTTTATCAGTATACGATGTTCCTTCAATATAAAAATCTGTGATAGGTGTG
>DNNV01000184.1 GCA_003497505.1 Clostridiales bacterium
ACAATGCCGTCATTTGTATATCTTGTGCCTGCGGTTGTGCTGTTCAGTACCGGGACCATGCCTGCCTTGCTGGCAACTATTATTTATTCCGTGGTTCCCATGATAAGAATGACAAGCCATGGTATTGCTCATGTTGATAAGGAAGTAAGAGAAGCGGCCATAGCCTTTGGCTCAACAAAGATGCAAGCTCTTGTAAAGGTGCAGATACCTCAGGCCATGCCAACAATAATGACAGGAGTGAATCAAACAATTATGATGGCAATGTCAATGGTGGTTACAAGTGCGATTATAGGAGCCAAGGGGCTTGGAATGGAAATACTTCTTGCAACAAATCGCGTGGAAATGGGTAAGGCTTTGTTACCGGGAATTTCAATAGTAATTATCGCCATTATCTTAGACCGCCTTACGCAGGGAATTACGAAGAAAAATGAGGTGGCTGAATAATGAATGACAATATAGACAATATAATAGAAGTAAGTAATATATCCAAATTGTATGGTTTAAATAAAAAAGAAGCAACAAAGATGATGAAGGACGGATTTGAAAAGGACAAAGTATATAAAAAAACAGGGGTAACCGTTGCTTTGTGGGATGTTTCCTTCAGTGTAAAAAGAGGTGAAATTTTTGTTATAATAGGATTATCCGGCTCTGGAAAGTCCACATTGATTCGCTGTTTCAATCAGCTTCTGAAGCCCACATCAGGGAAGATATATTTTAACGGCAAGGATATAGAAGCATTCAATAAAAAGGAACTGCTTGAATATAGAAGAAATAAAATATCAATGGTTTTTCAGAATTTTGGTCTTATGTCTCACCGCAACGTTATGGATAATGTTGCATACGGTCTTGAGGTCAAAAATGTTTCAAAAGAGGAAAGGCAGAAAAGAGCCTTTGAAATGACAAAGTTAGTCGGACTTGAGGGATGGGAAAATAATTCTATTTCCAGCCTTTCCGGAGGAATGAAGCAGAGGGTGGGGCTTGCGAGGGCACTGGCAAATGACCCGGAGGTACTGCTTATGGATGAACCATTTTCAGCTCTTGACCCTCTTGTGAGGAAGGATATGCAGTTTGAACTTCTGTCCTTGCAGAGAAAGTTGGAAAAGACGGTAATTTTCATAACACATGATATAAATGAGGCCTTTAAGCTTGGAGATACTGTAGCTATAATGAGAGACGGCAAAGTGATTCAGATAGATACTCCTGAGGATATGTCTGTTAATCCTGCGGATGATTACGTGAAAAAGTTTATTGACAGTGCTGACAAAACAAAGGTAATGAGCCTTAAGCATGTTATGATTACTCCTTCATGCCTCATAAAGGAAAATGATTCGGTTAAAAATGCAATAAGAGAAATGCGCCAAAATTCTGTTTCAAGCGCATATGTTGTTGATGCAAGGATGAAATATAAAGGTATATTGACAATTGACGATGCAATCAAGGCTAATAATGAAAACAAAAAGCTTTTTGATATAGTGAGGAAAGATGCATTGACAACAAAGGAAGATGTCCATGTGAGCGATATAATTCCAATGGCCGTGGAAGCAAGGTTCCCCATAGTGGTTACCGATGAGGAAGGGGCATTGAAGGGAATTGTGACGAAAAGTTCTGTTCTGTCTTCATTGGCAGAATAATTAAATTATATTAAATCGCCGCATTTGTGTATTTATGTATACAAATTCGGCGATTTTGTATGGCCTAACCCTATTTTTTCGACCGTCGGGAGCAAATACTTTGGTGAGTGAGACTGTGATATGTCCTAACCCTATTTTTTAATATTACTTTCGGTCCTGGAGCTGATGTGATATAATACTATTAAATTTAAACAGGGTGATGGAAATGATACTTATAAAAAACGGAAGAGTAATAGACCCCGAATCCGGAAGGGATGAAATTACAGACATCCTTATAGATGAGGGGAAAATAGCACGAATAGAAAAAAGCATTGATATTTCCGGTGAAAAAGCTGTAATAGATGCGGGCGGATATGTTGTATCTCCAGGACTTATAGATGTGCATGTACATTTCAGAGATCCGGGCTTTGAGTATAAGGAGGACATTCACAGCGGTTCTATGGCTGCTGCCAAGGGAGGATTTACAACTGTTGTTTGTATGGCCAATACAAAGCCTGCGGTTGATAATGAAGATACTCTTAAATATATTCTGAAAAAATCGGAGAATTCACCCATAAACGTGCTTCAGACAGCGGCAGTAACAGTGGGCTTGCAAGGAAAGGACATTGTGAACATGGCAGAGCTTAAAATAGCCGGAGCGGTAGGCTTCACAGATGACGGTATTCCCTTGATTAATGCCGAAACTGCATTGAATGCCATGGAGACAGCAAAGGCCTTGAATGTGCCTATAAGCTTTCATGAAGAGGACCCCTCGCTGATTGGTAATCCCGGGATTAACAATGGAGTGGTTGCTTCAGATATGAAAATAAAGGGAGCTTCTTCTGCAGCGGAAGATTCCATGATAGCGAGAGATTGTATTTTAGCTCTTGAAAGTGGGGCAAGAGTAAATTTTCAGCATGTTAGCTCCGCGAGAGCGGTTGATTTAATCAGGTATGCGAAGATTAAGGGTGCAGACGTATTTGCCGAGGCATCACCTCATCATTTTACATTGACTGAAAATGATGTATTGAAGTACGGAACAAACGCAAAGATGAATCCGCCTTTGAGGACGGAAGCTGACAGAGCAGGAATAATAGAAGGTCTGAAGGACGGAACAATCAATATAATAGCAACAGATCATGCGCCTCACAGCAGTGAAGAAAAAGACCGAGAATTTACAAAGGCTCCGAGTGGAATTATAGGTCTGGAAACAGCACTGGCTCTGGGAATTACAGTGCTTGTAGAAAAAGGACATCTAACACTTCCTGAGCTTTTAGAGAAAATGACAATTAATCCTGCAAGATTGTATGACCTCGATTCCGGAAGAATAAAGGAGGGCGCACCTGCAGATTTGTTGATATTTAATACTGATGAAAAATATATTGTGGATAAATTTATTTCAAAATCAAGCAATTCACCGTTCATAGGATGGGAGCTGAAGGGTAAAGTTAAGTATACCATATGCAGAGGAAGAATCGTATATAATGATTAGTTATTATCAAAGACAATATACAGACATATAATAGATTAAAAATATAATAGCAGGTGATATAATGATTTATTTAGATAATGCGGCAACAACATATCCAAAGCCAAATGCGGTATACCAGAATGTCATGAGAGCTATGACCGAGTACGGTGCTAATCCGGGAAGAGGCAGCCACGCCATGGCAATTGAAGGAGCGAGGGTAATTTATGAAACAAGAGAATTGTTGGCTGAGCTTTTTAATCTTGATGATCCCATGAAGGTAATATTTACCTTTAATGCCACAGATGGATTGAATCAGGCAATCAAAGGAGTTCTGAATCAGGGGGATCATGTTGTAACAACCACAATGGAGCATAACTCTGTGCTTCGCCCTATTAAAGAGCTTGAAAAGCATGGTGTGGAAAACACTATTGTACAATGTGCCTCTGACGGAAGTGTAAGGGTTGAGGATATTGAAGCAGCTGTAAGATATAACACGAAATTAGTGGTAACGACACATGTATCAAATTTGACCGGCACCATAATGCCTATAGAAGAAATTGGACAAATGTGCAAAAGAAAAAATATCTTGTATCTGGTTGACGGCTCGCAAAGTGCAGGGGTTCTTGAGATAGATATGAAAAAACAAAACATTGACTTATTGGCCGTTCCCGGACATAAGGGACTTTTGGGACCTCAGGGTACTGGAGCGCTGATGATCAATTGCGATACTGAAATAAAGCAGCTACGGGACGGGGGAACAGGAAGCGAATCAAGCAGCATGATACAGCCTGATTTTTATCCGGATAAACTTGAATCGGGAACTCATAACCTTCCGGGCATTGCAGGGTTGAATGCAGGAATAAAGTACATTTTAAACAGAGGCACAAAATCGATTTACAGCCACGAAAAAAAACTTCTTGAGATATTCATCGATGAAATTAAAAAGAACGCCAAAATCAAAATATACGGCCCTGAAGACATTAACGGTAGATGCGGGGTTGTTCCGTTAAATATTGAAGGAATAGATTCATCTGAGGTTGCTTTCATGTTGGATACTCAATACGGAATTGCAGTGAGACCAGGTCTTCATTGTGCCCCTCTGGCACATAAAACAATCGGAACCGAAAAAATAGGTGCCGTAAGATTTGGTATAGGTCCGTTTAATAATAATTCCGATATAATGGCAGCTGTAAAAGCATTGAATGAAATTTCGGGAATTAAATAAAACTTATAAGGGCAGGAATAACTTTTGTTTTCTTGTCCTTGTTTTATACCTATATGTATGGGTATTATTATTTATATGCTTTATTTTA
>DNNV01000270.1 GCA_003497505.1 Clostridiales bacterium
TATATAGAAAAGCTATATGTTTTTGTCGGAGGAATTTCTTGAGAAGATTTCTTGCTTACATAATACATAATAGGAGAAAAAAATGAAATTAAGACAGAATCAAATTTTAGTTATGTTGCTCGTGTTTTTAATGGTTTTTAGTTCATTGCCCATGAAAATATATGCAACTGAGGATTTTCAGACTATCAATAATTCAGAAGTATTGAATGGTATGTCGGACGGTCTTGGAAATGATCCAAAATTTTTGCAAGATAATTTGCAAAATATTGCGGATAGTGAGAATGATATAAGTTATTTAAGTCAAGATAAACTTATATCAGTGAATGCGGTGAATTTTGTTAAGGCTGACTTAACAACTTATAGTGCAATAGTGGCATCAGTCGTAGAAGCTGACTATACTGAGGAAAGCTGGGAGGAATATCAATCAGTTGTTGCAGCTAACTCTGTAACTGCAGAAAATACCCAAGCAGAGGTAGATGAAGCTGCAGAGGCAATCAAGAATGCACAAACTTATTTAATAAAGAAGGTAGTCAAGCTTTCGGCAAAAGAACAATTAGAAAAAAATCTTGCATATATCCTTAATAGCGTACAGAATCCAACTTTCGGAACAGGCGGAGGGGAATGGTCCATACTTTCTTTGGCACGGGGAAGATATGGAGTTTCTGAAGGGTATTATGATATTTACTACAATAATGTAGTTAAAACTGTGCAGGAATTAATGCCGAAATTTAGCAACAAGCTTGACAGGAATAAAGGGACAGAGCATTCCAGACTGATATTAGGCTTGACAGCTATAGGTAAAGATATAACCGATGTGGGTGGCTACGATATAAAAGAGGCTCTTGCAGATTTTGGCTTTGTTACCAGACAGGGTATTAACGGCCCCATTTTCCTACTGATAGCTTTGGATTCACACAATTATGAAATGCCCGTAATGGAAAATGCAACTAATCCGTCTACGAGAGATAAGTGTATAAAGTATATTCTGGAAAGAGAAATTAAGAAGGGAACAGAAAGCGCAGGAGGATGGGCATTAACAGGAAACAGTCCCGATCCCGATATCACGTCTATGGCTATCCAAGGTCTGACACCATATTATGGAGAACGACAGGATGTAACAGATGCCATAGACAGAGCAATTGTATGGCTGTCAAAAGCTCAAGCAGAAGACGGAGGCTATTCGAGCTGGGGAAGTGTAAACAGTGAAAGCATTGCACAGGTTATAGTAGCCTTAACTGGTTTGGGCATAGACCCACATACGGATGCAAGATTTATCAAAAATGGACATTCAGCTGTAGAAGCTCTGCTTACTTTTGCTGTACCTGAGGGCGGTTTTATGCATGTAAAGCCCGGAGGTAATACGGGGGGCGGTGCAGCAGCAGGGAAGGTAGACGGTATGGCTACAGACCAGGGCACCTATGCTCTTGTTGCCTATGACAGATTTTTAGAGGGAAAGAGCTCCCTTTATAATATGACAGATGTGAAATTAGAAAAAGAACCTAAAGATACAAAGGCACCGGTTATATCTGTTGAAGGATTGGCAGACGGACAGGAAGCAACAGGAAAAGAAATAAGCTTTAAAGTGACAGTTACAGACGATACAGATAAAAATATAGTTCCGGTAGTCAGGTTAAACGGTAACATTATTACAGGAACGAACGGAAACTACAAGGTTGAATTAATTGTTGGCGAGAACATAATACTAATAGAAGCAACGGATGCAGCGGGAAACAAATCAGATGCAGTTTATAAATTGATCTATAAGGTAAATCCGGTAGAAACTGACTTGACAGCTTACAATGCGGCATTAGCGGCAGTAAAAGAGGCTGATTATACAGGAGAAAGCTGGGATAAGTATCAAAAAATTGTTCAAGCTAATGCTGTAACGATAGAAAACACTCAGGCAGAGGTAGATGCAGCTACGGCGGCAATTATAAAAGCACAGATTGATTTAGTAAGAAAAAGTGAAGGGGGAGGAATAAATCCTCAACCTAAAACATATGTGACTCTGTCTATAGATAAGCTTACCATCAAAAAAGGTTATGTCCTTAAACATGTAAAAGTTGAATTTAAGGCAGGAGAATCAGTTTGGGATGTACTAAAAAGAGAAATAGATAGCAGAGGCATAGAATATACTTATGTATGGACACCAAAATACAACAGCGTGTATATTGAATGGATAGATGGTGATGGTGAGTTCGATAATGGAGAGGGTAGCGGCTGGATGTATAATGTAAATGGATGGTACCCTAATTACGGCGCCAGCGTATACAAGCTGAAAGACGGTGATGTTGTGGAATGGCGTTACACTACTAATTACGGAGTAGATTTAGGTGAAGATATCAGCAAATGGGATCAGCCTAAGATATCTGTAGATGGAATTGTAGACAATCAGAAAGTAACGGAAAAGGAATTGACCTTTAAAGCTACGGCAAAGGATGCAAAGGGTAAGAACCTTACTCCAACTGTTAAGTTTAATGGAAAAGAAATAACAGGCAACAGTGGAAACTACAAAATTACTTTAACTGACGGAAAAAATGAAATAGTAATAGTAGCTATAGATGCAGAAGGAAATAAGGCACATATGACTTACAATATTACATATAATCCGTCAGGAGCGGTAGCACCAGGCGGTAATCCAGTGAATCCAAATACTCCGGTAGATGCAAACGGAAATCCTGTTATTATAGATGGGGGATTGGATAAAATTTATTCAGACTCAAGCTATGTTTCGTCTTGGGCTCTGGAAGCTGTTGAAAGAGCTACACAAAAGGGATTTATTGCAGGCTCTGAGGGCAAGTTTAATCCAAAGGATAATATTACGAGAGTGGAGTTTACTAAAATAATAGTCTCTGTTTTAGGACTTGATATTAATGCTGATAAGGTGATTAATTTTACGGATGTTGAAGAAGATAAGTGGTTCTATCCATATATAAATGCTGCATATAAAGCAGGAATTATAAAAGGAAGTAACGGAGAGTTTAATCCGGACGAAAATATTACTCGTGAGCAAATGGCAGCAATAATTGTAAGGGCATTGGAAATTAAATCGATGCAAGTAAACACTGCAATAAATGACTTAGGCAAGGTATCGGATTGGGCTAAAGCTGATGTTGAAACAGCAATAGCACTAGGGTTGATTTTAGGAGATAATAACTCTTTTGACCCTAAAGCCTTTGCCACAAGAGAAATGGCGGCAGTAGTAGCAATGAGAGGCTTTGATTATATGAATAATAGCCAAACGCAGCCTTGATATGCTCAGTGGTGTTACAAAAGCAGAAATTTCAAAATGATGCTGGCTAAAGATATATTAAATACCGGCGTATGCCGGTATTTTGCTGTTAAGTCCGTATATCGAAATGATATATTACTATGCTTTTATGTACATGATTTTTATGATATAATCAAGATAAAAATATACGGGAGGAAAATATGTCAAAGGGATATGTGCATGTTTACACCGGAAACGGAAAGGGCAAGACCACGGCAGCTTTAGGACTTTCAATGAGGGCGGTCTGTGCAGGCAAAAGAGTCTTCTTCGGACAGTTCATAAAGGGACTGGAATACAGTGAGCTGAAATGTACAGAATTTACGGATAATCTTGAGATTGAGCAGTTCGGCAGAGGGTGCTTCATAGAAAAGGCTGCTACAGAGGAGGACATATCTGCTGCTGTGAAAGGGTTGGAGAGGCTTAAGGAAATATTGAAATCCGGAAGCTATAATATCGTTGTCATGGATGAACTCAATATTGCCTTGTATTTCAAGCTGTTTTCTGTTGAAGAAGCACTTGCTGCAATTAAGGGCAGGGCTGAAAATGTGGAGGTTATAATAACAGGCAGGTATGCTCCCGAGGAAATAATAAATATTGCCGACCTTGTGACTGAAATGAAAGAGATAAAGCATTATTATAACGAAGGTATTGAAGCAAGGAAGGGGATTGAATTTTGATACTTGCTATGTCTGAGCTGTGAGTTGACACGTGATTGTGTTAATGCTATACTGTTAATGATAAAAATTTGCA
>DNNV01000273.1 GCA_003497505.1 Clostridiales bacterium
TTCAAGTTTTATTTTGATAACATAGTAGAAAGTATAATAAAATAAGAGGATAAAAATGTATTCCATAAGTTTAGAAATTTTCCAGGGGCCTTTTGACTTATTGTATCATCCGATTGAAAAAAAGGAAATTGACATATATGATATTCCCATAGCTGAAATAACAGATCAGTATATGGAGTATCTGGATCAGATGATTCAATTCAACATGAATGTGGCAAGCGAATTTATTTTGATGGCGTCAACACTGATTGAAATTAAATCTCAAATGCTGCTGCCCCTTAAGGAGAAGGAAGAGGACCCGAGGCAGGAATTGGTCAATAAGCTTTTGGAATACAAATTATTTAAGGAAGTATCCGAACAGTTAAAAAAATACGAGGATGAATGCTGCTACTATTATTCCAAGCCAAAGGAAGAAATGGCCCTTGACTCAGATGTTAAGTCAGAGCAGCTTTCATTGAATGAAATAAATATATATGAATTGTACAATGTCTTTATGTCGCTTATTAAAAATCAAAATTTAAAGATTGTCAATGAAGAAAAACTTAAGGTATACAGAGAGAATTACAGCGTCAAGGACTGTGTTGATGAGCTTGTTAAGAAACTGAAGTCAAAAGGCCGTGTATCGCTGTTTGAAACATTCAGAGAGAAAGACAAGATTACAAAGGAATATGTCATAACAACATTTTTAGCTGTATTGGAGCTCTCTAATAAGCAGGGCATGAAAATCTATCAGACAGATATATACAGCGATATAATAATAATTGCTGCGTAGGAGTTAATAATGAATTTGAAAAGTGTATTGGAAAGCCTGTTGTTTGCCTGGGGCGAACCTTTGAACATAAGCGAAATTTCCAGAATTTTAAATATGCCTGCACATAATCTGACTGCAGTGCTGGATGAGATGGCTGAAAAGTTTGATGAAGACAAGGAAAGAGGGCTGATTATTCAGAAGTTTGGCAGCTCATATCAAATTACAACTAAAAAAGAAAATTATGAATTTATTCAAAGTCTCTTGCAGACTACAATAAATAAAAGTCTGTCCACAGCTGCAATGGAGACACTGTCAATCATAGCGTACAAGCAGCCTGTTACAAGGGTTGAAATAGAACTGATACGAGGAGTGAAATGCTCGAATGTGGTTAAGGGTCTCTTAGACAAGCAGCTTATCAAGGAGGTAGGCAAGCTGGATAAACCCGGAAGACCTACCCTTTATGCCACAACAGATGAATTTTTAAGGCATTTCGGCTTAAACTCAATAAATGATCTTCCTGCCTTGAATGTAAAGACTGAGGAGGAAATGAAAGCAATATAGCAAATGGGAGTATTGATTATATTATTTATCGTCGGGGGGACCATATTCATATATTTCAATGCACGAATTATATGTAAAATTAATTTGTCAGCATCTTTTGCAACAATCAGTATCATTTTCAAGGTGTTTAAAAATGAGCATGATTTTTACAGAAAAGTTTTTTATGCTGAAATTCTGAGGTCAACACCGGACAGATACAGCAGCTACGTGAACCTGAGAAGCAAAAGATACTATCCTTACCTGAAGCATCTGAGAAAGATTGCACGTTTTTTCATGGTCAAAAACATATCCTTATATCCCGAATGTATCGGGAGCTATTCCTCATTTGCGGTTGAATTCATGGTTGTAAACAATATTATTAAGCGACCTCTCATAAATAAATAGTGTTATATTTATCCTTTTTCAGGGCATACTATGTGAAAACTTAAGAAAGGGGATATTATGAGCAGAGACATAGAAAGCATCATTAAGACAACCTTGGATAATATCAATAGTTTAACCGAAAACGAAAAGCTCATCAGCAGCAAAATTTCCTATGACAGCACCAACTATCTCGCCATATCAAAATTGAACATGAACTTTGTAATAGGAGGCAGCGACATAGACAAAAAATTCAGAACAGTTGACTTGAAGCCTTTCGCCGGAGCAGCATATGTAAATCTTCAGCTTAATCCTCAAGTGCTCATTTATGAAGACAGAAACAGAGACGTAAGGTCAATCAACATCAACAACGAAACCGTTGCAAGTGATATAACATCATCCATTCTGAACATAATGTCATTCATAAAGGACGTAAGGGAGAAAAAGGACTGTGATTATTAAATACTCTAAAATTATTTTACTTTGTGCGGCATTGCTGTGCTTTTGTTCATTCCTTGATGTTGCGGAGGCAGCTTCCATTCCGGATGTGCCGGCACAGTCTTATATTGTTGTCGATTCTGATTCCGGCAGAATAATCGGTTCAAGGAATCCAAAAGAAAAGCTACCAATAGCAAGCACAACAAAAATACTGACTACAATTTTGGCTATAGAAAACATAGATGATTTCGAAAGAAAAATAGAGGTTCCTGATTCATGCGTGGGAATAGAAGGCTCAAGCATCTATTTGAGATCAAAGCAAAGAGTGTCGATTAAGGATTTGCTGTACGGCACAATGCTCAGGTCAGGAAACGATGCTGCAGAAACACTCGCCGCATATGCGGGCAGAAACAGCGATGAAGGATTTGTATTTATGATGAATGAAAAGGCGGCAGAGCTTGGAGCATATGACTCTAATTTCATGAATCCTCATGGCCTAAATGATGAAAATCACTACTCAACAGCTTATGATTTAGCTCTTATAAGCCGTCATGCAATGAAAAATGAAATGTTTAAAGAAATTTCCTCAGCAGAAAAATACATTGCCGAAAGTATGAACACAATATTTTACAATAAAAATAAGGTTGTGCACCAGTATGAATACGGGAACGGAATAAAGATCGGCTATACAAAGGCGGCCGGCAGATGCCTTGTAGCCTCTGCAGAAAAAGACGGAACTGAAATCATAGTTGTTGTCTTAAATGACAATAACTGGTTTCAGGACAGCTACAAAATATTTGACTGGGCTTTTGAAAATTATAAAAGCTACAGCATTGTTGAAGCCGGACAATTCGCAGGCAGGACGCCCGACGGAAAACCGGTATTTGTATCCGACAGCTTCAGCTATCTCATGACTGATGAGGAAAAAGAAAATGTTAGATTTGAAACCAAAATGACCGCTCCTCACATTACAAGCAAAGATAATAAATCTGTATGCGGCGTCTACAACATATACATGGGCGATGAATTGATACATACAGGTGGACTTAATTTACAGGCAGACAATTGATACATTGTCTGCTTTTATTTTTCCTCCCAATAAATATCTTAATAAATGAAGAAAAAACCTTGAATGATATAACTATAGAAAGTATTATATCAATAAGGCACTAATACTAAATACATAATAAAATCACAATAAGAGGGAGGAATTTTAATGGCATTTTTTAAAATCAAAGGAGTTATACCACCAATGATTACACCTTTTAAGGAAAATGACGAGGTGGATTATGAGAAGCATGTTTCAAATGTGGAAAAATGGAATGAATATGATTTGACAGGATATTTAGTTCTTGGCTCAAACAGCGAAACTGTATACTTAAATGAGAGGGAAAAGCTAAAGCTCATTGAACTTACTGTTAAACACAGGAAAGAAGGCAAATTAATAATGGTGGGTACAGGAATGGAATCCACTATAGAAACAATAAGATTAACAAATAAAGCTGCTGATTTAGGCGCAGATTGCGCTTTAATTGTTACACCTTTCTATTATGGCGGCAAAATGAATGATGAAGCACTGATTAATTATTACACTGAAGTTGCTGATAATTCAAAGA
>DNNV01000399.1 GCA_003497505.1 Clostridiales bacterium
TTCTACATAAAAAATTTACTTGCACTATATTTTCCGAATAAATTTGAATTATATAATGTTGCTTGTCAAAACAAATATTCTTAGAGGTGACGTTATGAACAAGGGTTGTTTGAATTGCGCTGAACGCAGATTGTTTTGCCATGATAAATGTGAAAAATATGCAAGGTTTAAATATGAAAGGCAATTAATAAATAAAAAGCACAGGGAATTCTTAGAAGGCTGGGGATATGACGGGTGCCTGGCATCTAAGAAAAGGAAGTACTTCTCAATATAGTGTTTCAAGTCAACAATAACGCATCAGCGTGCTCTTTATCCGGCAGATAGAAATCTGCCGGATAAAGCTTATATTTCCATTCCGTATATTTTATAAACATCCTCTGTGTAATTTCCCTCTTCATCATAGATATACAGTGGAGGGTCAAACTTAAGCTCCGGGTTTCCGTTTTTGGAAGCTCGTATGAGAACCATGTTGGGCTTTGCCGCAGCTCTGGGATGCACGAAGCGTATCTGCTTGGGCTCCAGCCTGTATTTTCTCAGCAGGCACATTATATCCGCAAGCCTGTCGGGTCGGTGCACCATGTAAAATCTCCCGTACTGCTTGAGAAGAGCAGCCGCGGTGCTTATTACATCCTCAAGTGAGCATTTTATCTCATGTCTGGATATTGCCTTCTTGTCCGTTGGATTAATGATTCCGCTATTTGCAAGCTTGTAGGGAGGGTTTGAAATCACAGCGTCAAATGAATTGGGCTCCAGATAACCCAGAACTTCCTTCAAATCTACATTCAGTATTTCTATCTTGTCCTGGAGGCCGTTGAGTGCAACGCTGCGTCCCGCCATTTCGGCAACCTCTTCCTGTATTTCCACAGCATATGCCTTTGAATAGCTTCTTTTTCCGCTGAGCAGTATGGGTATGATGCCTGTTCCTGTTCCCAAATCAACTATGCGGGAACTATTCTTAATATCGCAGTAATTTGTAAGCAAAACAGCGTCCATGCCAAAGCAGAACCACTCTTTATTCTGAATAATTTTCAAACCTTTGCACTGCAAATCCTCTATTTTTTCATTTTCTCTTAATTCAAGTTCCATATTTTCACCACGTTTACATTTTTACATTTATTAATATCTGTCCAAAAATGCGCTTTCTATCAGGTTTTTCGTATACGCTTCACGGGGATGCAACAGCACTTCCCTGGCATCACCATATTCCACAATATTCCCCTTGCTCATTACCAGTATGCTGTCCGACATATAATTTACCGCTCCTATATCGTGAGATATAAATATATATGAAATATTTGACTCCTTCTGAAGCTTTTTCAGCAAATTCAATATCTGGGCCTGAATTGAGATATCCAAAGCCGAAACAGGCTCGTCGCATATGATTACCCTGGGCTTAACTATGAGTGCTCTTGCAATGGCGGCTCTCTGGCACTGACCACCGCTTATTTCCGAAGGATACTTCCTTCCCGTGTCTGCCCCAAGTCCCACACGCATGAGCATTTCAGAAACGAGATTATTCGCCTCCTCCTTCGACCGTGACAGCTTCAGTGTCAGCAGCGGGAAGGCAATATTGTCACCCACCGTATAATTGGGGTCCATGGAGCCCTTGGGGTCCTGGAATATGAACTGGACGCTGCGCCTGAACTGCTCATATTCGTCACCGGACATGGACATGGTGTCCCTTCCGTAATAGTACACCTTGCCAAAGCTTTGCTTCTGAAGCCCGCCTGCTATTTCTCCGATGGTGGATTTTCCGCTTCCGGACTCTCCCACGATTCCCAGAGTTTTTCCTTCCTCCACATCAAAGGAGGCGCTTTTTACCGCCACAATTTTTTCCTGAACCTTCCCGGTTAAGAAGTGCTTTCTGACGGCAAATTCCTTGCGTATATTTTTAACTGATATTGCAGTTTTTATTTCACTCATAAAATCCTCTGTCCAGATTGCATTTGTAATAATGGTTGTCTTCCTCGTGCTCCTTAACAATTTCAGCGCATATGTCCATTGCGTAGGGGCATCTTTTCATAAACACGCAGCCTTTGCCGTCTCTTCCATCATCCTGCACATAGCCGGGAATTTCCGTCAATGGCTCGTTTTTCTTTATTTTAAATGAAGGAATAATCTCAATGAGCATCCGTGTATATGGATGCCGAGGGTCTCCGAACACCTGCTCTGTACTGCCTGATTCAACAATCTGCCCCGCATACATAACCGCCATGCTGCGGCTGTATCTTTTTATGAGGCTCAAGTCATGGGATATGAGAAGAACGGCTATGCCCATTTCCTCATTTATTCCCCTGAAAAGCTCCATCACCTGCTTTTGCACCGTTGAGTCGAGGGCTGTTGTTGGTTCATCCGCAATTATAAGCTTGGGGTCGTTCATGAGAGCCATGGCTATGTTCACTCTCTGCCTCATTCCACCGCTCAGCTGCCATGGATACATGTTCAGAATTTTTTTCGGATTTTCAAAGCCCACCTTGGATAAAAGCTCCGAGGCCTTCTTCAGCGCCTCGTCCCTGCCCTTTTTCATGTGGTGCATGTAGCCGTCGCCTATCTGGTTCTTTATTTTAATCATGGGATGCAGGTAGAAAACAGTGTTCTGGGGTATATACCCCGTGTTCCTGCCTATGTGCATCCTTCTTTCTTTTTTTAACATCTGAATTATGTTGCTGCCAGCCGTTATGATTTCTTCTGCCGAAAGTTCAAGGTTTTCAGGCAGCAAGCCTATGGCTGACTTTGCCGTAAGAGTTTTTCCGGAGCCCGATTCTCCCACCAGCCCGAAAATTTCTCCGTCTTCAACCTTTAAATTCACTCTGCTCACAAGAACTCTGCTTCCGGACCGGATGTCCAGATTTTTTATATGCACTGTTTCATTCATTGCCGGACCTCCTGTGAATCAGTCTATCGTTCAGGCCGTCACCTATGAGATTAAAGCCTAAAATTGTTATTATAATTGCAATTCCCGGTGCCACAGCCAGGTATGGGTACACTAAAAAGAACTGTCTGGATTCGCTCAGCATCATTCCCCAGCTGGCAAATGGAGGCTGAATCCCCAGTCCCAAAAATGAAAGTGACGTTTCAATCATTACCGCAGAGCCTATGGAAGAGCTGTACTGTGTGATTAGCCTCGGCAGCATTGCCGGAATGTAGTGTCTTTTGAATATGAGAAAATTCGAGCTTCCGTAGCTTTTGGCAGCCTTGATATACAGAAGATTTTCCGCGTCCAGAACCATTGAATAAACAAGCCTTGAAAACACAGGCACCATAAAAATACCTATCGCAATGACGGAACCTTTTATTCCTCTGCCTATAACTGTTACAAGCATAAGTGCCAGAAGTATACCCGGAAATGCCATGAGTCCGTCCATGAGACGCATTATGACAGGACTGAGAAACCTCCGGTACATTGCCGCAGACGCACCTAATATAATTCCAACCGCAGCTCCAAGAGTTACAGAGCCAACCCCTACCAGCAGCACGTTTCTTGAACCGTACATTATTCTGCTGAGTATGTCGCGACCGAAATTATCAGTTCCCAAAATATGCTCCGAGTTCACATCAGGCTTTAAAAATCGCTGGGACATATTCATTTCATTGGGCGGATATGGCATGAACACAAATGACGCCGCCCATACAACCAGTATTGCCAACACAAGTATTATTCCAAGCCAAAGGCTTAAATTCCTTTTCATCTGTTATTCTCCTCGCTCGGCTTCTTTTATTCTCGGATTTATGAGCATTACCGCAATGTCGGTCAGCAGGGACGTAACTATAACGGCGGATGTAATGAACATAACAAGCCCCTGGAGCAAAATTACGTCTCTGTGCTCAACTGCATTCAATACAAGCCTTCCTATGCCAGGCAGAGCGAATATTGTTTCAACCACCACTGTGCCTCCCGCAAGCTTTGCAAACTGCATTCCCATAATTGTAACAGGAGCAATTAAGGCACCCCGGAGAGCATACTTAAAATATATTTTTCCCGCACCCAGTCC
>DNNV01000100.1 GCA_003497505.1 Clostridiales bacterium
TGGTATCACAAATTAGCGAAGAAACAAAGGCTGATAAAATAAATAAAATCAAAACCAGCCTGGAAAATAACGACTACAAAATAGACGTGAAGGAAATAGTTCGAAATCTGTTGAAATAATATGAGGTAATATATGAATTCATTATATGACTTGCTTAAAGAAAGTGCTGTATTGTATGAAAATCTTCTAGAGTTGGAACATGAAAAATACGATGCCGTGGTAAAAGCAGATATAAATGCCCTGGATGTGGTAGTTTCAAGGGAACAGGCCTGTTACATGAAAATGAGAGGCCTTGAGCAGAAGCGTGAGAAGATGCTTGAAGCAATGGGCTTTGGGGGAAAAACTCTCAGTGAAATAGCGGAATTATCTGACGGTGAAAACAGGCCTTGTATGATAGAAATATGTAAAGAGCTTAAGAGGCAGATTGCGGAAGTAAAAGAAATAAACGATGCAAGCAGGACTATGCTCGAGGTAAGGCTTCACAGAGTGGACAAGGCAATGAGCATGCTGGGGGAAAAGGAAAACACATACTCCAATAAAGACACTAAGGATAGCGGCGGTAAAAGCCTGATAATTTCCAAGAAAATATAGTAAGGAGAAAAGAATGCTGAGACCAACTTTTTTAGGATATAAAGTGGCTACTAGTGCCATGAAGGTAAACCAGATCACCATGGATGTGGTTGGACAAAATATATCAAATATAAATACTACAGGCTATACAAGGCAGCGCCTTGATATAAGCTCTGTTTCCATAAACGCAAGAAATTTAAAATATGGAATGCCGGGATTTACAATAGGTCAGGGGGTTCAGGCAAATGGTGTGAGCCAGTTCAGGGATCCGTTCCTGGATCTTAGATACCGTGTGCAGTCTGCTAAGGCAGGAAGCCAGGAGGTACAGCTTGATGCTCTAAATGATTTGGCAGGAGTGCTTGATGAGACGCTCAAAGATGGAATAGAGGCTCAACTTTCTGACTTGCTTGCACAGTTCCAGACTCTTTCAACGAAGCCATCCGATCCTGTTATAGAGGGTGTGGTTAGAACATCAGCACAAATGCTTGCTCAGATGTTCAACAATTATTCACAACAGATAAATACAATTAAAGAGCAGCAGATGAGCTATCTTGAGGACGGGGCTATCGAAAAGGTGAATCAGCTGATGGCAAACATTGCAAGACTTAATCAGGAAATAAAGGAAAATAATATAGCCGGAAACGCTGCACTGGAACTTAATGACGAGAGAAACCTTCTTATAGATGAGCTTTCGGAGTATCTTGATATTGATGTCGTTACAACTCCGGAATCCATTGGCGGAGGAAGGACTGTGGACGTACTGTCCATAAAATTAAAAGGCTCCGATGATGGTAGTGGAGAAAATATAAAACTAGTTGATAACAATAAGTGTGCAAAATTAAACATAGATACTGCAGTCACAGACAAGGTGGCACTGAAGCTTACAGCATTTGATGGAACTACATACAATGATTTTAACTCAAACATTAAAGGCGGAAAGATTGAGGGATATCTTAAATTCCTGAATGGCAAGGGCGATTTTGCAGCATCAACAGATCCTTTTGAGAGCTCGAAGGGCGTATTGTATTATGAAAAAATGATAGATAGCTTAGCAAATAAATTTGCAGAAATTATGAATGAAATCAATGTTGATAAAATACATGGTGAAGATAAACCTTTATTCATAAACAGGGATACAGGGACTACGGCTGACATCACTGCCGGTAACATTAAAATATCTGATGAATGGGCAAAAGCAACTAAGTCATATATTACAAATACGAATGAGCCGAAAACGGGCAATGACAGCACAGGCGCTACGGATAACTTGCTGAAGTTTATTGCAGCATTCAGCACAGAATATGATTTTACAGGAATGAAAGGAACTTTTCAGGAATTTGCGACATATACAATGACAAGGCTTGATTTGCAGATAAAGGACGTTGATACATCATATGCAACATATTCAAACAACAGATATCAGATAGAATTTGCGAGGAGCAGCATGTCGTCTGTAGATATGAACGAGGAAGGTGTAAACCTTCTGCAGTTCAGTAAATCCTACAATGCGGCGGCAAAGCTCATGACAACGCTGGATGAAATGCTGGAAACACTTATTAACAGGATTTAAGGGGTGATACAATGAGAATAACAACGAGTATGATGACGAAGAAATATGTCAGAAATTTAAATAAGGCTACAGTTTCATTGGATAAAATACGTGAGCAGGTGGAGACAGGCAGAAAGTATTTCAAGGGCTCTGAAGATCCTGTGTCCGCTATTAAGGCTTACAAGTTAAGAAGAGAATACAGGACCGCTGAAATGTATGAAAGAAATATACAGGATGTGGATTCCATATATACCACTGCGGAAACAAACCTGACACAGATACATGACAGCATGGAAAAGGTGTACAATTCTTATTTAAAAGGAATAACAGGTACTATGGGCGCTGAGGAAAGAGAGATCATTGCAAAGGAGCTTGAAAATCTTCAAAAAACTATATTAACTGCACTTAACGGCAAATTTGAAGACAGATATGTGTTCGGAGGGACGAGCAAGGATCAAATTCCGTTTACGGTGGATACAGATGGAGACTTGTGCTTCAAAGGCCTTAAATTAAATGATCCTGCAAATAAAACTGAATTTGATAAATTAGTTAATGAAAATATAGATGTGGACTTAGGGCTTGGCCTTAAGTTTGACGGCAGCGGTAATTTGATTTCTGACACAGTATTTAATGTGTCAATGTCCGGACTTAAGTTCATGGGTTACGGAGAAGACGGTTCAGGTATGCCGAATGATCTTTATTCTCTCATAGGAGAAATGAAGGAGCAGTTCAGAGACCCGGGCTACTCATTAGATAACATGACTCCATACATAGGGAAATTTGAGGAACAGAAGAAGCAGGTTCTGGTGAATCTTACGGATATAGGCGCAAAGACAAATTATCTGGATTTTCTGAAGGTTCGCAATGATGATAGCTTGTTTAATTTGAATGAGAAGCTTGTTGAGGTGGAGCTTGCAGATCCAACTGAGGCGATTACAGAATTCATGATGCAGAGATATTCCTACAATGCAGCTTTGTCAATGGGAAATAAAATACTTGAGAACAGTTTCATTGATTTTATGAAATAGAAAAGAGGTGTTGATATGATAGGATCACTTTTAGAAATAAAGTCTATTCCAATGTCCGTCGAACTCAAGATAAACCATGCGAAGTATGAGATTGCAACAACAAATGCCACATTTGAGATGAGGAGAAGCAAGGGTGGCATTCAAATGGAGATGAAACCCACCAAGTTAAATATCGATACGATTGAAGCAAGGTATTCTGCAGGAATAAAAAGTGCAATGCGCTCTGTGGAGGACTATGCTAAAAAAGGTATTAAAGCCGGATATGAAGCAACAGCTGCATATGCAAGGGAAGGCAATCTGATGCTTGATATCGGTATAATGGATGATCCTATTCCTGAATTAGCCATGAGAAGGTTTTTCAGTGATGTGGAATTCGGTATGGGCTTTATTCCATCCACAGGCCCGGATATTTCATGGGAAATGGGCGGAATATCGATGAGTTTTGAAATGGATAAACTTGATTTTGACTGGAATGTGGAAAGACCGATGATAAATTTCATACCAGGCAGTGTTGAGTTTGTGGTTAAAGAATATCCGAGGGTAGAAATAAATTATATAGGTACCCCAATTTTTGTACCACCAAGTGCGAATCCTAATTATAAGGAGATAGATACTCTTGTATAACGAAAAAATGAAAATCACAACGAGAGATTTTGGAGAAATAGAAGTACAGGAAAATGACATAATTAATTTCATATGCGGAATGTATGGGTTTGAGGATAAAAAAAGCTATGTATTGCTAAAGGATAACCCTGACGATGATATTATGTTTCTGCAGTCATTGGATGATGTGGAGCTGTCATTTGTTCTCATTGACCCGTATTCTATATTCAGAAACTACAATCCTGATTTGAATGAAGAGGATTTGGAGGAGCTTGGGGTCGGAGACGGAATAGAGTTGAAGTTTCTCACAATTGCAATAATCAAAGAAGATATAAGAGACTCTGTAGTAAATCTGAAAAGCCCTATTGCAATTAATCCGGCTACAAGGACGGCGAAGCAGGTCATACTTCAGAACACTTATCCACTCAGATACGAAATAATGGTAGCTGAGGAGGGGGGAAAATGTTAGTAATAAAAAGGAAAGTATCGGAATCAATAATGATTGGTGATGATATTGAAATTATTATTTCTGAAATTTCTCAGGATAAGGTTAAAATAGCAATCAATGCTCCGAAAGATATTAAGATCACGAGAAAAGAATTGGTGGAAACCTGTGAGTTTAATAAGGTTGCTTCGGGAAAAATAAACAAAAGCAGTCTGAACAATATAAAAAATCAGTTAAAAATCAAGGAAAAAATATAAAAAAAAATTTTTTTATAAGATTTTTGGCTCGTTTTTGTATGGTTTTGTATATTCGATTTCAACATATTTACAAACATGGATACTTATGCAATATCCGTGTTTTTTTTATTGAAAAAATCGTGGGATTGACAAGAAAATGGAGAAATGTTAAAAAATGTACAATTTATATAAATTCATACATTTGTTATCTAAAAATGAATATTAATTCATTACACACATAATACAAAAATGTCAAAAAAGCTTGCATTTTGGAATATCTTCGGGTATAATAGCCATATGTTTCCGGCATGTCGGAATTCATAAGTTTTACGGTAAAACTGTCGAAAGGCAGCGACACAAAACTACAGGGCCTAAGGAGTAATCTATGGTTGCCAGTTGCAGATAATAATTATATATAACAACGTATATAATTTATTGTGCAACCATGATAAATTATATTTTTGTACTCTTTTTGGCCGAAAAGAGGCGGGGATGAAGATTTTTAACAATACAAACTTAAACATTCTTAATAGGGGCTTAGACGGTCTATGGCTCAGACAACAAATCACAATGGAAAACATAGCAAACTATTCTACGCCAGGCTACAAAAGCAAATTTGTGGATTTTGAAACTATGTTAAAAGCAAATTTGGATGGCTCAAGCGAACAAACCACATCAGAAATTAACGAACAAATTAAATCCAGCAGTATTATAGTAAAAGAGAATAAAGATCAATCCTTGAGGCTTGACGGAAACAATGTTGACAGAGAAAAGGAAAACCTGCAGCTTGCAAAAACACAACTGCAATACATGTATACCGTAACTGAGGTTAATTCGTATTTTTCAAAATTGAAATCCGTAATTTCAGAAGGTAAAAAATAATAGGAGGTAGTGTATGTCTTTTTTGCAATCCTTAAATATCAGCGGATCGGGGCTTACAGCTCAAAGGCTGAGAATGGATATTATATCCGAAAATATAGCTAATATTGATACTACAAGGACAGAAAACGGGGATCCCTACAGAAGAAAGATGGTAGTGCTTTCGTCAACGTCAGGCTTCAGAAACATGATGATTAAGAATATAAGCGACTATGAAGCTGATGGAGTTGAGGTTACAGAGATATTGGAAGATCCAGGCGAATTTAAGCTTTCTTATGATCCGGAGCATCCTGATGCAGATGAAAATGGGTTTGTCAGACTGCCCAATGTAGATTCTCTCAAGGAAACAATTGATATGATGGAATCCTACAGAGCGTATCAGGCGAATCTTGCAGCATTGAATACAATGAAGCAAATGGCAGCCAAAGCATTGGAAATCGGGAGGTAAGTATGTTTATTGAACCGATTCAGCCAATTAAAAGTTTAAACCAAACGGGTGAAGTAAATAAAGCTGCAAATCAGAAGAGTGAAATTTCGTTTAAATCAATCTTTGATGATGCACTTCAAAATTACGTTGAAGCGGAAGCTAAGGTTGACGAAGACATATACAAGCTTTCGGTTGGCGAAAGCGATGATTTGCACAGTCTTATGATAAATACAAGAAAATCCGAGATGTCTTTGGATTTACTTATACAACTCAGAAACAAAGCGTTAGATGCATATAATGAAATAATGCGTATGGGAGTATAGCAGAATTCTCATACAATATCAGGAGCTATAAATGGCGGAACAATTTAAGAATGTTTGGAAGAATACAACAGAGTTTTGGGGAAAACTCAGCGCAAAGAGAAAAAAGCTTATAATAGGCGGGGTAGCGGGTGTGTTAGCACTTGCGCTTGTAATCACACTCATACTTAACAAAAAGGACTATGTGGTTCTTTTCAGCAACATAGATGAGGAAGAAACCGTCGAAGTAATGCGGCAGCTCCAGGAAAACAATGTTGATTATAAATATGAAAAAAGCGGAAACATACTGATTCCTAAAGACAGTGAAAGCATGCTGAGAATGCAGCTGGCACAGGCAGGTCATCCGCGTACAGGAACTAACTATGATGTATTCATAAAAAATATTGATTTTATGACTACAGATTATGAAAAAAGACAATATGAAATTTTTCAGCTTCAGGAGAGACTTCAGGATTCTATTAAAACAATTGATGGTATAAATGATGCGATAGTAACAATTAATTTGCCGAAAACAAATAACTTTGCATGGGAAAGTAAAGTAAATGCCGCATCGGCATCTGTAAAGCTCAACCTTGCAAGAGGCTATTCACTTTCGGCATCACAGTCCAGTGGTATTATGCAACTTGTCGTAAAAAGCGTTGAAGGGCTGAATGAAAAAAATGTAGCAATTATAGATACAGAGGGCAACAGCCTCGTTGTAAGCAGTGAAATGCAGCAGACAAATACTATTAAGCTGAAGCTTGAAATAGAAAAGCAATTTGAAGCGGAGACAGAAAAAGATGTAACCGAGTTTTTATCAAAGATATATGGCGAAGAAAACGTTAAGGTTTCAGCAAAATGCACTATTAATTTTGATAAGAAAATAAGCGAGCTTCTCCAGTATCTGCCCGATGAAGAAACGAAGCACGGAGTTCCGAAGGAAGAAAAAAATGACAGGGAGATTACCGGACCGGGTGAAACAGTAGGAGGTGTTCCGGGAACGGAAACAAATGCTGAGGTTCCAACATATCCCGGCGTCGTTATTGAAGGGGAAAACATATATTTCAGAGACTCAAACAGCATTAATTATCTGGTAAGTCAACTTAAGGAACAGATAGAACATAATCCGGGGAAAATCGAGAGCCTTACGGTTGCCGCTGTAGTAAATAAGGCAAACATGAGAGACGATGAACAGCAAAAAGTAAGAGAGTTGATTGCTTTTTCTACGGGTGTAGGTGTCGAGGATATTTCTCTGCACAATATGGTGTTTTATGATCCTTATGCACCGTCAGTTCCAGTTGTTGTAGAGCCAGGTGCACCGGAAGGGCTGCAGCTCAGGGATATGCTCATATACGGAGGAATTGGATTATCGGTTTTAGCGATATTAATATTTGTAATAAGTATTATATTAAGAAAAAGAAGAAAGAAAAAAGAAGCTGAAAAACAAGCTGCAATTGCAGAAGCAGCAGCAACAGATGGCTTCTCATGGGCTGATATTCAGGACGAGATTAAACTCCAGGAAACACCGGAACAGGTTATTAAGAAGCAGCTTAAGGACTTCACGTCAACTAATCCGGAAATAGCCGCTCAGCTCATAAGAACATGGTTAAAGGGGGAGGAATAATATGGCGGAAAAATTGACAAGCAGGCAAAAGGCAGCTGCTATTATCATCTCTCTGGGAGCAGACGATGCATCAAAGATATACAAGTATTTGAAGGAAGATGAAATCGAGCAGCTCACATTTGAAATATCAAGGCTTCAGCATCTGAACCCAGAAGTGGTCGAAGATACTTTAAAGGATTTCTATGATTTGTGTCTGACCCAAAAAGTTATAACCGAAGGTGGATTGGAATACGCAAGAAATGTTCTTGAGAAGGCCTTTGGCTCTCAGACTGCGGCAAGCCTTCTGGAGAGAGTAACTAAGACCTTGAGAACAAAATCATTCGAATTCATCAGGAAGGCAGATTACAAAAATCTGCTGACAATCATACAGAATGAGCACCCGCAAACTATAGCTTTAATACTGTCATATGCAAGAGCAGATCAGGCTTCTGCCGTGATATCGGAGCTTTCGAAGGAAAAAAGAATAGATGTGGTTGAAAGAATTGCAAAAATGGATCGAACTTCTCCTGAAATAATAAAATATGTGGAGCAGGAATTGGAAAAGAAATTCAACTCAATCATATCGGTGGATTTCACGGAAATAGGCGGAGTAAACTATGTTGCCGACGTTATGAACAACATGGATAGAAGTAACGAAAAATACATATTTGATGAGCTTAACAAGAAGGATGCCAAGCTTGCGGACGAGATACGTATGCGAATGTTTGTGTTTGAGGATATTACTACAATGGATTCTATGAGCATTCAGAGATTCCTGCGTGAAGTGGATAGCAAGGACTTGGTATATGCAATCAAGGGATCAAATAAGGAAGTTGCAGATATGTTGTTTAATAATATGTCTACAAAGATGGGAGAAACCATCAAGTCCGAGCTGGAATACACTCACAATTTACGTATGAGAGATGTGGAAGAAGCTCAGCAGAGAATTGTATCTGTCATCAGGCGTCTTGAGGAAGAAGGAGAACTGGTTATAGCTAAGAGCGGAAAGGATGATATTATTGTCTAATATAATCAAAGCCGAATATGTAATATTTGACGGTGGAAGTGAAAGCGGCGACATTCAGGTCAATAAAGCCGAGCAGCCGGAACCGAAAGCCATAAGTGCTATGAGGGAAGACCTGTATGAGATATATAACCATAGAGAAGAAATTATAAGAGAAGCAAATGACAATGCTTTAAGAATAATAAATTCAGCTAGAATAAGCTCTCAGGAAGAAATAGCAGAATGCAAAAAAAAAGGCTATGATGAAGGTTATGACTCGGGAGTGGAAGAGGGCAGAAAAAAAGGATATGTTGAAGGCTATGAGGCGGGCGAAATCAGAATTTCGGAAGCTCTCCATGTACAGAGCGAAGCAAGGATGAGTGAACTTGCGGAAATGCTTGAGAAGGTCGAAGAAAGAAAAGAAGAAATAATATCAGAATATAAAGACAACCTGAGCAAACTTGCAATAGAAATAGCGGAAAAAATAATAAGACAGAAAATTGATTCAAGCGACGATGTAATATCAGGGATAATAAGAGGAGCTATCAAGGATTACAAAAACGCGGAATGGATCAAGGTATATATTTCAGAGAGAGATGACAGTAAACAAATTAAAGCTGACAAAGATCTCATAAAGGAACTCGAGGGTATTTCAAAGGATGTAAAATTTGAAGTATCAAATGACCTTCGAAAGGGAAGCGTGATTGTGGAAATGCCTGACGGTCTTGTGGATGCAAGTGTTGACACTCAGCTGAAGAATTTTAAAGAGATGGTGCTGAACAAAGATGCAAATTGATGAAAAATTTAGAGATATTCAGGAAATATTGATGCGTGAAGATCTCTGCACCCATGTAGGTAAAGTAAAAAGAATATCAGGCATGATGATAGAGGCAACCGGAAGCAGGTACAAAATCGGAGATGTTTGTGAAATTGCTTCAGATATGCAGGGCAAGACAATAAGGGCTGAGGTTGTTGGGTTTAATGACGGAAGGGTTCTTCTCATGCCATATGAAGACATAAAGGGCATCGGTCTCGGAAATACCGTTAAGTCGACTAAGAATAAATTAAAAATTCCCGTGGGGGATTTTCTAAAGGGAAGAATAGTTGATGCCACAGGACAACCAATAGATGATGGCGAGGAATTTCAAGGTGATGAATACTGCTATGTTGACAATGATTACATAAACCCCTTGTCCAGACCGAGAATAGATTCAACCCTTAGCTTTGGAGTAAAGGCAATAGATGGAATACTTACCATCGGAAAGGGCCAGCGTATGGGAATATTTGCGGGCAGCGGAGTGGGAAAGAGCACGCTGCTTGGAATGGTGGCCAAGAATGTCAAGGCAGATATCAACGTAATTGCACTTGTAGGTGAGAGGGGCCGTGAAGTAAGAGAGTTTATTGAAAAGGATTTGGGAGAGGAAGGACTTAAAAGGTCCGTGCTTGTAATAGCTACCTCTGACCAGCCGGCTATGCTCCGTGTAAAATGTGCACTTGTTGCTACAACTATTGCCGAATATTTCAAGGATAAGGGCAAGGATGTACTTCTAATGATGGATTCCCTGACGAGATTTGCTATGGCGCAAAGAGAAATAGGTCTTGCCACAGGAGAACCTCCCGTGTCGAGGGGATACACTCCTTCCATTTATGCAGAGCTTCCTAAGTTATTAGAGAGAAGCGGAAACTTCCAGACGGGTTCAATAACAGGTATTTACACGGTGCTTGTCGAAGGTGATGACACAAATGAACCCATATCGGATACAGTGCGCGGAATAGTGGACGGCCACATAGTGCTTACACGTAAGCTGGCAAATTCAAACCACTATCCTGCTATAGATATAAATGCAAGTATATCAAGGCTCATGAATGATATTGCTGCGAAGGAGCATAATGACGATGCCAAGAAAGTAAGAGATATTTTATCTGTATATTATGCGAATTATGATTTGATTTCAATAGGTGCATATAAAAAAGGCACAAACCCGAAATTAGATGAGGCTATGTCCAAGATTGACAAGGTAAATGAATTTCTTACACAAGGTGTAAATGATAAATACTCATATGATGAAATACTTCAGCTCATGAAGGATATATAGTTTATAAATATAAGAGGTATAAAAATTGAAAAAATTCAGTTTTTCACTGCAAAAGGTGCTGGAGATAAAAGAACAACTTTTGGACAATCTTAAAATCGAATTGGGAAATCTAAACAATGACATGAGAAAGATAGACATGGCCATTGAGAAATTAAGACTGCAATTTTCTGATATCAACGATGAGTTTACACATAAATCATCAGTTTCCATAACTGTGGGAGAGATGACCTATTACAAAATGTTGATGGAGGATATTTTAAAACAGATTGAGCGCAAGCAGGAAGAAAAACAGATGCTCATAAAGAAAATAGAAGCAAAAAGGTTGGAAATAGTCAGCATGAATATGGAAATTTCCAGCTTTGAGAAGCTCAAGGAGAAGGAGCTTGACAAATACAACAAGGCCCTCATCAAAAGTGAGGAATTGTTTATAGAAGAATTTGTTTCAAACAAAAGCATGACAAACGAATACGCATTGTAACAAGCTGCATTTGAAAGGAGGTGAGAAAAATGAACATAGGAATGGATTTAAGCAATATGCTTGCAGGCAAAATTCCAAATACATTGCTTCAGGGAAAGCAGGACATAAAAATGAACAACAGGACATTTGGGAATATGCTTAACATGCTCATGGCTGAAAATGAAATGATTCAGAGCACACCGTCTCATGATCCAAATATTGATTCGGGCCTTATGGCACTATTTGATACAAATAGCCTTATGAATCCAAACATATGCAAGAATACAGCTGCGTTCATGCCCCATATGGCAGACATGGAAGGAGCGTGGATGGGTGCTATTGAAGAGGACGGTGAAGAGAACAAAGGGCAAGGTTTTGCATATCCTGCAGAGCTGATACCGATGATGAATTACTTTGAATATTTCAATTATGACAGCAGCGTTTCCACGGGTAATATATCAGAAATGGATAAGATAACTGAATTTATGGAATTGCAGTATAAGCCGGCAGCAACTGAAGGGTTCTCTCCAAATGAAATAACGCAAAGGCAAGCAGTGGAAGCTTCACCAGAACAAAACTTTTCGGAAACTATGATTAAAAACATTAAAAACGAAGAGGCCACTTCGCTTAAAGAAGAGAAGGAAAAGAATTTTGATGCAACAGTCAATATGAATACAGCATCGGAAGCAACGGCAATGCATGGTGAAAAAATAATTGTAAACATATCGGATGAAGCATCACAGTTGAGACCTCAGATACTTAATCAGGTAGGCGACAAAATTAAAGTGATG
>DNNV01000099.1 GCA_003497505.1 Clostridiales bacterium
AATTTCCTGGCGCTGAGACTCGGATATGCCTGCTAATATTTCATTAATTTTTTCGGTCAGCTCACTACCCTTTTTAAGTCCGACGGCTACTGCCGCATCCTCGTCTGAAACCTCAAAGCCCTCCGTGAATTCCAGCATAACTAAGCTTTTGTTTGCGGCTGTTGCACTTATTCCTTCAGGCCTTTCCGAAACATATCCGTCTATTATGCCTGATTCGAGAGCAACCCTCATAGCCGTGAAATCATCCATTGCTGTTTCCTTAATTACCCCGTCAATCTGGTCAATCACCTTGTAGTGAGAAGTATTCAACTGACCCGTTACCCTTGCATTTTTAAAATCCTGTATCGAAGAGGCTTGTTCATATTTTCCTCCTCTTTTAACAACCATTACGAGGTCTGATTTATAATAATTATCCGAAAAATCTATAGCCTCTTTCCTCTCTTCGGTGGGCGACATACCGGCAACAATGGCATCTATTGTCCCTGATGTCAGAGAAGGCAAAAGTCCTCCCCATTCCGTTTTAACTATAACTAACTCTTTTCCGAGTCCCTCAGCGACTTTTTTCGCAATTTCAACATCATATCCACCTGCATACTCTGATGTTCCTTCAATTCGAACACCCCCGTTGGAATTATCATTCTGAGTCCAGTTAAACGGCGCATATGCCGCCTCCATCCCAACCCTGAACACTCCACCGGATGTGTTTTCCTTTGATGATGTTCCCTGTGTTCCGCAGCCTGCTAACAATACGGCAATCAAAGCCGCTCCTAATAATACTGATAATACTTTTTTCATTTCCTTTTCTCCTCTATATTTTTGTGTAACGGAAAAATGCCGCCCCATGAAGGACGGCACTATCTCATAAAGGTATTTTTGGCAATAAAAAAAGACCAAAGGTGAGCTCAGGCCTTAGATACAATTCTACCAAAAAATCCCTCTTCTTTTCCCTAATGAGATAGCACAACTCAATAAACCGGGTAGTCTATTGAGACAGTCCTGCAGCTCTTAACTGCAAACCCAGCAAGTAATACCGAGAATATTACAAACTTCGGCGATATTTCCTTCTCCCTGACATCATTGCTTTCTCATGCTCTTCCAAGGACTGTTAAACACCGCGCCTCTACCTCACTTGTAAAAAGTGAGGTTACTTATTAAGTTAAAACATAGTCTACAGCATTAAAATAAATATGTCAACCCTAAAATTTATTTTTATAAAAAATAAATTTTCATTAAAAATAAAATATCTTTGACTCGAGCCTTTTAACGCTACAAATGTAACGACACCCTATTCATTAAGAATAGAATGTCATTACTTGAATTTGTTTCTTATTCTTTATTACTTATTTTTATTCCTTATTTTCTCCGTAACCAGCGGAAGTATTTCTTTTACATCTCCAACTATCTTATAGTTTGCAACCTTGAATATGGGGGCGTCGGGGTCGTTGTTTATTGCAACTATGGTTTCGATATCAGCAAGACCTGCCAGATGCTGAATGGCGCCAGATATACCGCATGCAATATACAGCTTGGGGGCAACCGTCTTTCCTGTCTGTCCCACCTGCTGGCTGTACGGCATCCATCCTGAGTCCACCACAGGTCTTGATGCTCCGAGAGCTGCACCCAGTGCGTCCGCAAGCTCCTGCGCAAGCTGAATATTTTTTTGGTTGCCTATACCCTTTCCCACACCAACAATAATATCGGCCTCCGTCAGGTTTATTTCTTCTTCATTGTCAATATCCCTGATTTTTTTAACAAATCCCTCTATTTGCGAATGAACAGAAAGTATGTCCACCCTGCCCTGCCTTGTATAATCAGGCCCCAAAGGCTTAAAGAGCTTTGGTCTAACTGTTGCCATCTGCGGACGGTTATTTGGGCACACTATGGTTGCCATAAGATTTCCTCCGAAGGCAGGTCTCGTCTGGAGAAGAAGCCTTTCTTCTCTGTCTGTTTCAAGGACTGTGCAGTCGGCGGTCAGCCCTGTCCTCAGTGCTGATGAAATGCACGGAGCAAGGGATCTTCCGTTTGATGTGGCTCCCATGAGGACTATTTCAGGCTTGTGCTCATTTATTAAATCAACCATTATCTCTCCGTAAACCTGGTCGTTGAAATCACTGAGCCAGTCAGCATCAATCACCATGACTCTGTCAGCACCATAGGCAATCAGCTCCTTTGAAAGGTTCTCAATGTTATGACCTAAAGCTACAGCCACAGTCTCAGTGTCTAAGTCCTCCGCAAGCTCTCTCGCTTTTCCTAACAGCTCCAGAGCAACAGATTTAAGTTTTCCCTTCCTTTGCTCCGCAAAAACCCATATTCCTCTGTATTCACTCAAATCATTTTTAATAATTTCATCCCTTACAAAATTAATTGCTCCGAATGGGCAGCCTTCCGCACATGAACCGCACAGAGTACACTTTTCTCCTATAGATGCCTTTTTGTTTTCAACCTCAATAGCTCCGAAGGGACATGCGCTGACGCACTTCTTGCAGCCCACGCATTTATTTTTAATTATGTCTATACTTGCCATCTTACCCTCCTTAAATCTCTATTGACAGAAGAAGCTCTGCAATTTTCTCGGCCTTTTCTTCAGCGGTGCCTTCTATTTCAGCACTTTCTACTTCATGTACAGGAACAAAGGTCCTTCTCACCTGTGTAGGTGAGCCCTTGAGCCCTGCCATATCTTCATCAGCCTTGACGGAAGCTATGTCTGCAATTTCTATTTCTACCTTTTTCGATGCCTTCATGCTTTTAATAGACGGAAGTCTCGGCATATTAATTTCCTTAACAACAGTAATCAGAGCAGGAAGCTTTATTTCAATTTCTTCATAGCCGTCATCTGTTATTTTCATGCAGTGCATGGAATCCTGTTTTATTTCAATTATTTTACTTATATCTGATGCATATGCAATATTAAGAGTTGTTGCAAGGCTTGCGCCCACCTGAGCAGTGTCTCCGTCTGAAGCCTGCTTTCCGCAGATAATCAGGTCGAAACCCCCTATTTTTTCAATGCCCTTGCTCAGCGTATATGACGTAGCGAGAGTGTCTGCTCCGGCAAACTTCCTGTCTGTCAGAAGCACCCCCTCGTCAATTCCCAGAGCTACGGCTTCCCTCAACATATGCTGAGCAGCCGGTATACCCATGCTGAGTCCTGTAACATGTGCACCGAGTTTTTCCTTGATTCTCACTGCTTCCTCAATGGCATATGTGTCAAATGGATTTATTATTGCCGGGATGTTCTCCCTTATGATTGTGTTGGTTACAGGGTCCATTTTCACCTCATTGGTGCCGGGAACCTGCTTTATACATACTATTATTCTCATGCGTCCACCCCTTTATAGGCAAATACGGCTCCTCTGTTAAGAAGCTGCTTAGGGTCGAATATTTTCTTCAGATTTCGCATTTCATCCAATTCATCTTTGCTGTACATTTTCTGAAGAAACGGAACCTTCAGTTTACCCACACCGTGCTCTGCGGAAACCGCACCGCCCATTGCCGCTATTTTTTCTGCCCATACCATGAACAAATCCTTGCCTCTTTTGTACTCGTCCATATTGCGCGGAATAATGTTTACATGGAGGTGATTGTTTCCCACATGCCCGAATATGACCGCATGGAGATTGTTTCGTTCAATATCCTCGTTGTACATTTTCATTACTTCCTTGAGCCTTTCATCAGGAACAGACATATCTGTACCTAACTTTGTTATCCTGCTGTCTGTTTTTTTAGCCTCATCTATTTGCATATTTACGCATTCCGGGCATGCGTGCCTGAAGCTGTGGAGCTTTTCAAGACCTGCTGCATTATTAGCAACCCATGTATCCTCTTCCTTGCCTCCAAGCATGGCTATAACATCTCCAAGCTCCTCTATGCCCTCCCATATTTCATCATCAGAATCACCTTCGATTTCAATGAATATGGCGGTGTGATACCCCTGTTGTATCTCCTGCACCGATGAAAATGCAGGATTTGTTTTCTGCTGAAATTTAAGCATTTCCAGTGCCTCATGACTGAAAAACTCAATAGCCGACGGCCTTAATTTCATAGACTCACTCATGCCGGAAATTCTTTCTCCCCTAAGTGCCCTCACCAGGTCCAGTGCCTTGTCCTCATCGGGCATGAAAATTGTCACACCCCAATCCGACTGTTGTGTCCTGTTTAACTCTATCTCAATTTCGCTTATAATTCCCAATGTTCCGTCAGAACCTATAAACAAATCAACCATATCCATATCCGGCTTGTTGTAATATCCGGATGTATTTTTACTCACTGCAGGCATTCTATATTTCGGAAGCTCTCCGGAAAATATCTTCCCGCTTTCCGTCACAAGCTCAAATATTCCATTTGCTGCAATTGATTGTCCCCTTTTAAGGCTTAACACATCTCCGCCTGCCAATACAACCCTTATAGATTCAATATGCTCCCTTGCAGAGCCATATCTGAAGCTCTTTGCACCCGATGCATTGCATGCCGCAATACCACCGATGGATGCCGATGCCTCAGTTGGGTCGGTGGAGTAAAACCATTCGTTTTTATCCATATGCTCAAGTACCTTTATGGATTCCTCATTCCATCCCTCTGTTATGAAGGACTTGTTAATAAGATACTTCCTTATTTCCGTAAGGAGGACTCCGGGCTGAACCTTAAGAAAAAATCTGTCCTGTTCACCGTCATATCTGGCTCCCGTTACCTTATTCATCCTGCTCAGGTTTATAATGTGACCTCCAAATGGCACTGCGGAAGCTGCAAGTCCAGTCCTTGCTCCCTGTGTTGTAACAGATATATTTTTAAGATTGCACTCCCTCACTGATGCCGCAATTTCTTCCTCTGTCTTAGGGAATATTATGCTTTCTGCCGTTCCGACCTGACGGGATTCGTCTCTTAAATATTCGCCATAAATTTCTGCAAAGCCGTTTCCCATTTTTGCCTCCTCTATAGATATAAAAGATTTTTAATA
>DNNV01000103.1 GCA_003497505.1 Clostridiales bacterium
GCGCTGCTGCAAAAAAGAGATATCGTTGAAATGCTAATAACAGCTATTTCACTGGCTGTTGCAGCTATACCCGAAGGTCTTACAGCAGTTGTAACCATAGTGCTTGCAATGGGTGTTCAAAGAATGGTTAAGGTAAACACTATCGTGAGAAAGCTGCCTGCAGTTGAAACACTGGGGGCAGTAAGTACAGTATGTTCAGATAAAACAGGTACCCTGACACAAAATAAAATGACGGTTACAAAGGTGTTTGTTGATAATAGCCTCAAAAATGTTGACCAATTAAATTACAATGAGAATACATTGTTTGTCAAAGGCTTTGTTCTCTGCAACGATGCATCCACCGCTAACGGCGAGAGAATAGGAGACCCTACAGAGCTTGCGCTTTTAGATATGGGCGCGCGCATCAGCGTTACCAGAGAAGGTCTGGAAAAAGAAAATCCGAGAATAAATGAGCAGTCCTTTGACTCTGCCCGCAAGCTTATGACAACTGTCCACAAAGAAAACGATAAGGTAATAAGCTACACAAAGGGTGCCATGGACATACTTCTACAGCGCTGCACGAAAATATATCTGAATGATCAGATGTCAGACATAACAGATAAGCACATTTCAGATATCAATAATGCCGCACATGAGATGGCACAAGGGGCTCTGAGAGTTCTCGCACTTGCAATAAAGGAAGATGATGATTCCGCAAGCGAAGAAAATCTTACATTTGTTGGATTGGTAGGTATGATTGACCCGCCTCGTCCGGAAGCGAAGGATTCTGTGCAGGTGCTGAAAAATGCCGGCATAACCACCATTATGATTACCGGTGACCATAGGGATACAGCACTGGCAATAGCAAAGGATTTAGGAATTGCAGAAAATGAAAGCCAATGCATAACAGGCAGCGAACTGAACGAAATGACTCAGGAGCAGTTGAACGCAAAGGTAAGAGAGCTGAGAGTTTTCGCACGTGTATCTCCCGAGCACAAGGTAATGATAGTCAAAGCCTTTAAGTCAAACGGAAGCATAGTATCAATGACCGGTGACGGCGTAAACGACGCTCCTTCACTGAAAGCAGCCGACATAGGTGTTGCAATGGGTATTACGGGCACCGACGTTGCAAAAGGCGCTGCTGATATGGTTCTTACAGATGATAACTTCGCAACAATCGAAAAAGCTGTTGCGGAAGGCCGCGGAATATACCAGAACATTAAGAAGACTGTTTTGTTCCTCCTTTCATCAAACTTCGGAGAGGTTATATCAATGTTCTCGGCAATTGTCGCAGGACTTGCAATGCCTCTTCAGTCAATCCACATTCTCTGGATTAACCTGATTACAGACTCGCTTCCTGCACTGGCGCTGGGTGTTGATACAAAGGATCCTGACATAATGAAACTTAAGCCGAGAGACCCCAACGAAAGCATGTTTGCTCACGGAGGCCTGGCTTTTACAGTATATAACGGTATCATGATTGCTGGATTGACATTGGCTGCATTCCTCTGGTCTCCAATCATACACCTCCGCGCTGACGGCATGGTGATAAACCTCACAAACATTAGGGCGGCTCTTGAACAGACGGACATAATAATGCATGCACAGACATATGCATTCACCACATTAGGTGTTTCGCAACTGTTCCATGCCATAGGAATGCGCAATTACGACAAGTCACTGTTTAGAATTAACCTCTTTGACAACAAGGCAATGATAGGAGCTTTCGTAATTGGTCTGTTGCTTCAACTTGCAGTTACTGAAATTCCGATACTTGTGGAAGTTTTCGAAACAAGTCAGCTGTCAATGAAAGAATGGTTTAACCTCATACTTCTTTCAATGGTTCCGCTGCTCTCACACGAGATTATTGTGGCAGGAAAACACATATTTGGTAAAAACGCTTAAATTGTAATAAGTACAAATATCATAAACGGCATATGGTTCCTTTGACGGAATTCATATGCCGTTTATTTACTATTAAATAGTTCTCTATTTCTGCCATGCAAATGTTTTCTTTTTTAATTGACTTTTTTGCATTTTAGTATTATAATTTAGTTAAACGTTTAAGTAAAATGAAGGCAACCATTATGAAAATAACTATTAAAGAAATCGCAAAGGAAGCGGGAGTTTCCATAGCCACGGTTTCAATGATTTTAAATAACAAGGACAAGAGCATTACCGATGCCACCCGCATGAGGGTTATGAGCGTCGTGAAAAAATATAATTACGTGCCCAACGCAATGGCAGGAAGCCTCGTGACACAAAGAACACGCATTGTGGGTCTCATACTTCCCGATATCACTAACCCCTTCTTCCCTGGAATTGCAAGAGGTGCGGAAGACAAGGCGAATGAATCGGACTACAGCCTTATTTTCTGCAATACGGATGACAGACTTGAAGTTGAGGAAAAATACATAGAATCACTTACTAAAAAAATGGCAGACGGCATAATAATCGCCCACTCTTCCAACAGCGTAAAAATGTCCGAAATTCTGGAAAGATGCAAAGTTCCTGTAATTTTAATAGACCGTGATTTCAAATCCGATAACACTTTAGGCAAGGTTCTCGTAAATAACCTCGAAGGAGCTTACAAGGCTGTTGAATATATTTTGAGCAAGGGATATAAAAAAATAGCCTACCTTTCCGGTTCATTAAAAACCCAGACAGCGCTGGACAGATTTTCCGGCTATAAAAATGCTTTATTAAACAACGGAATTGTGTACAATGAACGCATAGTAAAATTCGGTGAATATAAAACTGATTGGGGCAAGGACGGAGTAAACGAGCTTTTAGACGAAAAAGAAGACTTCGATGCCATATTCTGCGGCAACGACCTCATTGCTATAGGAGCAATCAAGGAATTGAAAGAAAAGGGGCTAAATATTCCCCATGACGTGGGTGTTATGGGATTTGACGATATTTATATGGCAGGACTTATTGAACCCTCCCTCACAACCGTAAGGCAGCCTAACTACAATATGGGCTACAAGGCCATGGAGCTATTGCTGGAAATACTTGATAAGAACGGAAAAGCTCCACGCAGCAACGTTATAAAATCTATTACATTGGAAACGGAAATAATTGAAAGGCATTCAATTTAGCTTAAGGGATGGTGGTAAAATGAAAAAAGGTACTTTGCTGAATTCAGAAATTTCTTATGTTATAAGCAAAATGGGACATACAGACTCACTGACAATAGGTGATTGCGGTCTTCCCGTGCCTGATGGAATTCAGAGAATTGATCTTGCAGTAGTTAAGGGGCTACCTGAATTTATTCCTGTATTGTCGGCAGTGCTGAATGAACTGTGTGTTGAAAGGGTTGTTATGGCAAGCGAAATAATGACAGAAAGTCAGGAGCTGCATCATAAAATAAAGGAAATTATCAGCGCTGCGGAATATGATGAAAAAAGAAGCATCATCATTGAATATGTTCCCCACAAAGAATTCAAAAAAATTACGTCATCTTCTAAGGCAGTTATAAGAACCGGTGAATTTAAGCCTTTTGCCAATATAATCCTGATTTCCGGCGTAACATTTTAAAATATAAACACCCGGAGGTGATTACTTGAAATATGCGGTAATATCAATGAAACATATTACAAAAGAATTTTCCGGCATCACAGTGTTGAAAAATGTTGATTTTAATATTTACCAAGGGCGAGTAATGGCTCTTATGGGAGAAAACGGAGCCGGAAAATCAACATTGATGAAAATACTTACAGGAGTGTATTTAAAGACAGAGGGTGAAATTCATCTGAATAATGAGCCTGTAAGCTTTGTTGATGTCCGTTCTTCTCAACATGCAGGAATTGCATTAATCCACCAGGAATTAAATCTTGTGAAGGATCTTTCCATAGGTGAAAATATGTTTTTAGGCAGAGAGCCAGTATCAGGCAACGGCCGAATTCTTTGGAGCAAGCTCTTCAACGACTCAAAATACTGGCTTGAAAAGTTAGGGCTGAATGAAAATCCAAGAGAGCTTGTAAAAAATATAAGTGTGGGCAAGCAGCAGCTTGTAGAAATAGCGAAGGCACTTTCAGCGGATGCAAAGGTTATCATAATGGATGAACCCACAGGTGCATTGACGCCTTCCGAAACAGAAAAATTATTCCAAGTTGTAAATAATTTAAAAACAGAAGGCAAAAGCATTGTATACATATCTCATAGACTCCATGAAATATTTGAGGTATGCGATGATGTCACTGTACTGAGAGACGGCGAGCTGGTGAGCGAAAAGCCCATTGAGGAGCTCAACGAAGATATGATTATCGAGATGATGGTCGGGAGAAAATTAAGCGAGCAATACCCTCGGATTGAAACAGAAATCGGTGATGACATACTCAAGGTGGAAAACCTTTCAAACCAATTTGTAAAAAATGCATCCTTCACGCTTAAAAAGGGAGAAACTTTAGGAGTTACGGGACTGATGGGTTCCTCAAGGACAGAGCTCATGAGGTCTATATACGGCATTTATCCTCACCACGGAGAAATATATATCAAAGGTGAAAAGGTAAGAATTAAATCACCCAAGGATGCACTGAATCTTGGAATAGCATATGTAACTGAAGACAGAAAGACCAACGGAATCATAGGAGAAATGGATGTCCGTGAAAATATAACCCTATCTTCCCTTAAAAAATTCACGGGACTCATGGGTGTTGTACATAAAGGCAGAGAGGAAAAAACAGCCCATAAGTATATACAAAAAATGTCCGTAAAAGCTTCCGGAACAAAGCAGCTGGTCAGATACCTGAGCGGAGGCAATCAGCAGAAGGTATCTATTGCAAAGAACCTTATTTCTGAACCCGAAATACTGATTCTGGATGAGCCAACAAGAGGCGTGGATGTAGGTGCAAGGAAAGAAATCTACGATTTAATCAATACTTTTAAAGCTGAAGGAATGAGCATAATCGTAATATCTTCCGACATTCCCGAAATACTTGGAATCTGCGACAGAATAATGGTAATGCACGAGGGCGGGATTTCAGGATTCCTAGAGCAGAAAGATGCCTCACAGGAAGTTATTATGACTCTTGCCGTAGGAAAGGATGTATGACAATGAATAAATTCATTAATAAGCTTCTTAAAAACAAACCATTAATCGTATTGATTATCACTTCCGTGGTTGTATCTGTTCTTAATCCGAGATTTTCCACATGGGGAAACATATTGACCATTCTGCGGCAGACATCTATTAATGCCGTGATTGCCACAGGAATGACCTTCGCCATACTCATAGGAGGCATAGACCTGTCCGTAGGCTCGGTGCTTGGATTTTGCGGAGCAATAGCCGCTACAATGATAGCATCAGGAACAAATGTATTTATCGTTGTTATTACCGCTCTTCTGCTGGGAACTGCAATAGGATTTCTTAACGGCACACTTGTTACGGCAGGACGCCTGCAGCCTTTCATTGCAACATTGGGAACAGTTACCCTGCTCAGAGGAATTATTATGGTTTTCACCCAGGGCAGGCCGGTCAGCACAGGAAATACTGATGCATCAGCGTTTTTCGGAAAAATAGGAGGAGGATTCATAGGGCCCATACCTGTACCCGTCTACATAATGCTTCTTGTATTTATAGCTGCCTACTATATACTCAATCATACACGCATAGGCAGATACGTATACGCTTCGGGTTCAAATGAGGAGGCTACCATATACTCAGGAATAAATACAAACAAAGTTAAGCTGTTTGTATACTCCGTCTCTGGCATGATGGCAGCATTGGCGGGAATATTGGTTACCGCAAGGCTCGGCTCCGCGCAGCCTAACGCCGGAGTAGGATACGAGCTTGACGCCATAGCCGCAGTTGTTCTTGGAGGAACGAGCATGGCAGGCGGTATAGGCACCATTGCAGGAACCGCAATCGGAGCACTAATAATCGGAGTTTTGAACAACGCTCTCAACCTCATGCAGGTATCATCCTATTATCAGGATGTTGCCAAAGGAATAGTCATTCTAATCGCTGTCCTTCTTGATAGAAAACAAAAATTATTAAGATAAAAATAAAAAATTTAATTAAAATTAATGGAGGGTTTTTATGAAAAAAATTTTAAGTTTGGCTCTTGTTGCTCTTATAGTTCTGTCATTGATGGCAGGATGCAGCAATAACAAACCGGCAAACAACGGAAAAAGTGAAGTTAAAACAATCGGACTTGCCATATCAACACTGAACAACCCGTTCTTTGTAGATCTTGAAGCAGGCGCAAAGGCTAAAGCCGCAGAATTAAATGTAAAGCTTGTTACTCTTGATTCACAGGATGATTCCGCAACTGAAATGTCCAATGTGGAAGACCTGATTAATCAGGGCGTGGATGTAATCATGATAAACCCAACGGACTCAGACGCTGTTAAAAGTGCGGTTGAGGCTGCCAACAAGGCAAATATACCCGTTATAACACTGGACAGAGGAGCTAACGGCGGTACTGTAGTATCACACATCGCTTCGGACAACGTTGCCGGAGGAAAGCTTGCGGGAGAATATATTGTTGAATTACTTGGCGGAAAAGGAAAAGTTGTTGAGCTTGAGGGCATTCCCGGAGCGTCTGCAGCAAGAGACAGAGGCGAAGGCTTTAATTCAGCAATTGCAGGCACAGATTTAAAGGTTGTTGCAAAGCAAACAGCTAACTTTGACAGAGCTCAAGGGCTGACAGTAATGGAAAACATCCTTCAGGCACAGCCTGAAATTGATGCCGTATTTGCACACAATGACGAAATGGCACTTGGTGCACTGGAAGCAATAAAGGCATCCGGAAGAAACACCCTCGTTGTGGGCTTTGATGCCACTGATGATGCAAAAGCAGCAGTTGCAAAAGGCGAAATGGCTGCAACAGTTGAACAGCTGCCTAAAGAAATAGGCTCACTGGGAATACAGACCGCAGTTAAAGTTTTAAACGGCGAAAAGGTTGAAAATATGATACCTGTAAACCTGCAGCTTGTTAAAAAATAATACATAAGCATCAAAAGCTCCTGCAGCAGACAATTATTTATTGTCACTACAGGAGCTTTTATCATTTTATAAATCTGACGAAACGTTTCTTCCCTATTTTAAGCACATCTCCCCCTGACACAGCAGTACTTAAGTCGTTAAGCCTTTCGGCATTGATCTGCACCCCGCTCTGTCTGATTAAACGCCTGAATTCTCCGTTGCTTGACACGAATCCTTTTTCCACAAGCATGGGGATAATTTCAGCTATAGCGCTTCCATCCTCGATGTGAAGCTCCGGTATATTATCCGGAATTGCCTTCCTGCCGTATGCCGCATCATAGTATTCCTGTGCATTGATTACTTCCTCCTCACCATAGTATAGGCGTGTAATTATCTCAGCCAGAGAATATTTAACATCACGTGGATTTTTACCTTGATTAAGTTCAAGCCTTATCGTTTCAATTTTTTCGGGATGTTCATCTGTCGCCAGCTCAAAATATTTTAAAATCAGCTTATCCGGAATCTCCATAATCTTTTTGAACATTGTCTCTGCCGGTTCATAAATACCGATGTAATTTCCAAGGCTCTTGCTCATTTTCTCCTCGCCGTCCAGTCCTTCCAGCAATGGCATAAACATTGCGATTTGCTGAGACTGCCCCATAGCTTTCTGCAATGTCCTTCCCATGAGTATATTGAAAGTCTGGTCGGTGCCTCCAAGCTCAATATCTGCATTTAACGCTACAGAATCATACGCCTGCATCAATGGATAAAAAAACTCATGTATACCTATAGGTACATTATTGTTGAACCTGTTTCGAAAATCATCCCGCTCGAGCATTCGCGCAACCGTAGTTGTGGAAGCAAGCTTAATAACATCTTTAAACTTCAGTTTGCTCAGCCACTCACTGTTGTAGCGAACCGTTGTTTTCTCCTTATCAAGTACCTTGAATATCTGCTCAAAATACGTCCTGGCATTTTCCTTCACTTGCTCATCGGACAAGGCATTTCGTCCCTTTGCTTTTCCTGTAGGATCACCAATTTTACCGGTAAAATCACCGATTATAATCACAGCCTTGTGTCCGAGATCCTGCATCTGTTTAATTTTTCTCAGAACTACTGCATGCCCAAGGTGAATATCCGGTGCACTTGGGTCAAGTCCGAGTTTAATTATTAGCGGATTATTGCTTTTGGCGGATTCCTCAAGCTTAACTTTAAGCTCCTCCTCATCCACCAGCATGCTTACCCCCTTTGAAATAATTTTAAGTTGTTCCTCAACAGTCTTCATTCTCAGCCTCCTCATTAAATTTATTAAAACAAAAAACTCCCGTCCTTCTTAATTAGAAGGACGAGAGCATACTCCCGTGTTACCACCTTACATTTACAGACAACTCACATTGCCCGCCTCTTCAAGTACGCCTATGCAAAAGGGATACTCTAAGCACTATAACGTGTGCAGGAGGACGTCACAGCCTACTCGATTCGGTGTGAAGCTCAAAGATGTATTCATAACCCACCTGCCATGCGCCTCTCATCATCCGGCAGCTTTCTGTATGCGGTATAGGTTACTACTTGCTCTTATCATAGATCGGAAGAGAGT
>DNNV01000049.1 GCA_003497505.1 Clostridiales bacterium
AGTTCTTTATTTTATTAATATTCTTTCTTATAAAACCGGAGGATATTTACAAAATGCCTCAACATTAATAAAGCTTTTGCCATTAATCATAATTGCTGCAGCAGGAATTATATTTGGAAATCCTATGCCTGTGCTTCAAAGTGACATCAGCACTGCAGGCAATGCGGGATTGGGATGGATTGCAGCAATAGGACCTATCGCTTTTTCATTTGATGGATGGATAATCTCAACAGCTGTGGGACATGAAATAAAAAACAGCAAGAGAAACCTTCCTTTAGCTCTGGTTATTTCGCCCATTATTATACTGGCAATTTACGTCTTGTATTTTACCGGTATATCAACTCTCATAGGAGCTGAGAATGTAATGAAAGTGGGTGATGCTCATGTGAATGAAGCGGCATTGATGCTGTTCGGACCAATGGGAGCAAAAATAATACTGACCTTTATAGTTATTTCGGTTATAGGTACCGTTAACGGCGTCATCATAGGGATGATAAGATTGCCTTATTCTTTGTCAATAAGAAAAATGTTCCCAGGAAGCGACAATTTTTCTGCTATTTCTGAGAAATACAGCGTTCCTATTGAGTCAGGCATTATAACATTTATAATAAATATGGTTTGGATGCTCATACATTATGTAACACAGAAATTAAATCTTCTTCCTAACTCAGATGTTTCAGAAATATCTATAGTAATAAATTATATAGGATTTATCTTAATGTATATTGCCGTAATTAATCTTGCCCGCAAGGGTGAAATACAAAGCAAAATAAAGGGATATGTCTTCCCCTTACTGGCCATATTAGGCTCTCTGTTTATACTGTACGGAGGTATGCAAAATCCGCTGTTCGTATACTACGCTATTTTCTGCATTGCAGTTATAGCAATATCATTAATATATTATAGATTTGCACATAAAAATTAAGGACGGTTTTACCGTCCTTTTTTCCTTACTATTTCAACCCAATATCCATCCGGGTCCGTAATGAAGTAAATTCCCATCGATTCATTTACATACTCCACACATCCCATTTCCTGATGCTTCTTAAAGGCTTCTTCATAATAATCAACTGCCATGGCCAGATGGAATTCCTGCTCTCCAAGGTCATAAGGTTCAGTTCTGTCCCTCATCCATGTCAGCTCCAGACTAAAATCAGATTCCCCGTCTCCTACATAAATTAAGATAAAGCTGCCGTCTGGTGCCTCTTTTCTTTTTACCTCTGTAAGACCTAAGGCCTCTTTATAAAAATCTACACTTTTTTCTAAATCAAGAACATTGAAATTAAAATGATTAAATTTAAAATTCATACAGACCTCCTGTTTTTCTTTATTTTAATAAAGTATTTGTCAGTTGTCAAACTTTTGCTGAAAAAGTATTGATGTTTACCCATAAATATAATACCATATAAAAAGAATACTTGAAAGGATATAAAAATGATAAGTATTAATAAAGAAAAATGTATTGGCTGTGAATTATGTGTACATGACTGTCAGTGCAGTGATATTAAAATCGAAAATGAAAAAGCCGTTCCCTTAAATAATGTATGCTTAAGCTGTGGGCACTGCGTTGCCATATGCCCTCAAAATGCGGTAAGTTTGAATGAATACAACATGCAAGAAATTATTGATTACAATAAAGATTCTTTTCATATTAATCCTGAAAATGTATTAAACGCAATTAAATTCAGAAGAAGTGCAAGGAACTTTAAAAATGTTCCGGTTGAGAAGGGTATGCTCGAAAAAATTGTTGAGGCGGGCAGATTTACTCCAAGCGGAGGAAACAGGCAGCCTCTGAGTTTTATAGTGGTTCGTGACAAAATGGATGTTCTTACAAAGACAACCCTTGATGTGCTCAATGACATGGGATGTAAATATGAGCCGGATATGGACGACCCGCTTGACAGCCAAAGAAAAAGGTATGCCACCATGTGGAAAATGATGCATCAGCAATATGCAAATAAAGGTATTGACCTATTATTTTTTCATGCTCCGGCAATGATAATAATATTGAGTGATAAAAATATATCCCTTAACCCTCTTATTGACGGGGGGCTTGCCGCCTCCAATATGCAGACCATGGCTGATGCCTCAGGTCTCGGTGTGTGTTTCAACGGATTTTTTACATTTGCTTCTGATGATGAAAAAATCCGGAGTCTATTAAATATTTCTGACAGCAAGATTGTAGTTACTTCCTTGCTTCTAGGATATACCGATAACAGGTACCACAGAACCGTACCGAGAAAAGAAGCCGAAATAAATTGGTTTTAAAAATAAGACAATCAAAAAGTGACGCAAGGTATCAATCACCTGTCGTCACTTTTTATTTTATTCGATTACAGTATTTTCTTCTGACCCATTTTGCGTTGGTCCGTTAGCTAATAAATTAAGCTGATTTAATATGTTCTCCAGCTTCCTGATATTATCTCCGTACAAAGCCCAATTTCCGTTTTGAGAAGCTTTTGTCGCTTCTGCAAACAAATTATTGGCCTGTTCTATTAAATCATTTATATTAGCATTATTATATTCTTTTTCAGGCTTTTTCTCTTCTTCCTTATGTACTCCGAATATTTTTTCTATGGCTTGCTCCAGGGTTGGCTCCATAACGATTTTTTCTCCGAATGACACAACAACCATTTTCATTTCGGGGAAATTACTTTCGGTATCTGATTTAAGATAAATGGGCTCCACATAAAGCAATGAATCTTCTATTGGAACAACCAAAGTATTTCCTCTGAGCACAGTTGACCCGACCTGACTCCACAGCGTAAGCTGAGATGATATCACCGTATCCTGGTCTATTTTCGTCTCTATCATATTTGGACCGGGAATAGTCTTGGTTTTAGGGAATTCATACAAAATCAGCTCACCATACTTATCTCCGTCATTTCTTGCAGCAAGAAGCGCAATCATATTGTCCTTATTCTGAGGTGTGTATTGAGTGGTCAGGAGAAATTCAACCCTTTCCTCATCCGGAAGCTTGAACATAAGATAGCTGGAGCCTACCGCTTCCTCTCCGTAATCCATGTATTTTTCTTTTGCAATATCCCAATAGTCTTCCCTTCCGAAGAAAACTGTCGGGTTTTCTATATGATAAAGTCTATACATATCAGATTGAACATCAAAATATTTCTGCGAGTATCTTACGTGACTTTTCAATCCGTCAGGCATTTGGCTGATTGGTTTGAACAAATCTGTGAATATTTTATTGTATGTCTTTATGATAGGGTCATTTTCATCTGTGATATAAAAATCTGTTGAACCGTCATATGCATCTACAACAGCTTTAACTGAATTTCTTATGTAGTTGACGCTGTATCCTTCAACAAACTGTTCAGTAGGCTGAGAATATGGAAATCTGCTGCTTGCGGTAAATCCTTCTATAATCCAGTACAGCTTGCCGTCTTCCTGATTAACTACAATGTACGCATCGGAATCAAAGTGCAAAAATGGAGCTATTTCACTGACTCTTTTCATTATGTTTCTGTTTATCAATATTCTGCTGTCAGAATTTATGTTATTGGAAATCAGCAGCCTGTAGCTACCTTCTCTTATACTGAATAAAAGCTTGTTTATAAATGACAGCCTGATTCCGACATCACCCTTATACAGTGTTTCCACATTGTCGGAACCTGAAGGATAGTCAAATTCCATCTCTTCTGTATTAACAATTATGTAGTCATTCTGTGTTTCACCGTAGTATATTTCCGGTCTCGAAATGTTAAAATCCGTATTTGTAGTTGGGGGAATATTTTTTACAAGCATCTCCGGCTGTCCCTGAGGAGTAACCTCATTAACCTGAGACAGAGTTATTCCATAGCCGTGAGTATATTTCAAGTACTGGTTCACCCATGTCCTTGCCTGCTCATTGAGACGGTTCTGGTCCAGCTCTCTTGCAGAGAGAAATACCTGCTTATAATCTCCGTCTATTATGTAGCGGTCAACATCAACATCCTTGAATACATAGTATGGTCTTATTCCCTGCAGCTGATTGTATACTTGTATAAGAGGATCCTGGTCATTGATTCTTATGTTGTCAATAACCTCCTTGTTATTGTTTATATCGGTGATTGTCAGATTATTGTTGGCAGGAAATTCAACCATCCTCACATCATCAAGGGAATATGCTCTCTGTGTGCTTTGGATACTGTATTCCATATATTTTCTTTCCTTGGAAAGCTGGTCCGGTTCAACTATAAATTTTTCAACCATACCCGATAATACAGTTCCGGTAATTGATATAAAAATTAACGCCGCAGGCACCGCCAAAGCGACTTTTAGATTTTTCTTTCTTGCTCCCATATAAAACGCCACAGATGACGCAATACATCCCACAGCTATTATCCTATAAACATTAAGTGTTATATTAATATCCGTAAATCCTGCTCCAAAAACCCTTCCCAGCCTGGAATACAGCAAATCATAGCTCTTAAGCATAAATCTCACACCTAAAAACACAAACAGAAATATTCCTATAACTGATACCTGATTTATTATTTTGGCGGCAAATTTTTTATTTAATACAGAACTTAAATCTAATTGAACAGGATTATTCCTGAAATTTTCAAATTGCCCCGATATGCTTTTAATGCTGTCCTTTATTGCAAAATAACCATAAAACAATACCGTAACAACAATAAGCATAAACAAAATATTGATTATAAAATTAACTGTAGTATTTATCAAAGGCAGCTTAAAAATATAAAAACTTAAATCATTGTTAAAAACAGGGTCTGTTGTCCCGAAAATTTCACTGTTGAAAAACTGCAAAATTTCAAACCACATTGTTGAAACAACATTTGATGTAATTAAGAAGCTTATAAGCGCAGAAAATAATTTTATCCACAGCCGCACACTTTTATTTGTCTTTACATCCACAATTCCTGTTTCTAAATCATATTTCTTTTTTAATTTGCTTATAAAAATATACAATAATACGCTCAGAATAAAAAATAAGGGAATTCCTATTACCAACTGAGACTTTATCTTAGTCAGAAATGTCTGGGTATACCCTATTTCTTTAAACCACAAATAATCTGTTGAAAATTTTATCGCTCCTCCGAAAAAATTAATCATCAGAAACAAAGCAATGATTAAGCCGGTAGTGAAAAATTTTCCTCTTTTTTTCATATTTCCTCCATTTTAATTCCTGCTGTTATTTATTGAATTCTATTCTTAATTTTTCCAAAGATTTTTTTTCTATTCTCGATACTGTCATTTGAGAAATATTCAATTCCTTTGCAATTTCACTCTGTGTTTTGTTAGAATAAAACCTTTTTAATATTATTTTCTTTTCAAGCTCATTCAATTTATCCATAGATTTTTGTATGAAATCTTCATTTTCTATTCTTGAAAAGTGAACATCATCCTGACCCACAACATCCATAAGAGACAAATCGCTGTCATCGCCACTTGAATCAAATTTTTCATCCAGAGACTGGGAGTTGAACATTTTTCCCGCCTCAAAGGCTTCTAAAACATCCTCTTCCGTAGCCTCTATATATTCTGCTATCTCCTTTATTGTAGGTGCACGGTTAAACTGTGCACTCAATAAGTTATTTACGTCATTTACTTTTTTTGATATCTCCTGAATTTTACGCGGGACCTTAATAGCCCATCCCTTGTCTCTGAAATATTTTTTTACTTCCCCTAAAATTGTTGGAGTTGCAAAGCTTGTAAATTCAAAGCCCTTGGTAATATCAAATCTCTCTATAGCATAAATAAGCCCCATGCAGGCTAACTGGTAGATATCCTCATGTTCAATACCCTTATTGTTATATTTTCGTGATATGATTTCTGCCATATATCTATATTTTTCGAAAATTTGATTTCTGACTTCAACATCTTTAGTTTGCTGGTAACGCAAAAATAAATCCTGATTTTTTATTGTCTTAGAACTTTGGATTAATTCGCTCATAATCATCAACGCCTATTCATTATTTATTCTTCACAAATACTATCTTTTTATTTTCAAGATCAAATTCATAGCTGTCAGCCAGGCTCTCGATAATCATTACGCACATTTCACTGTTTGATTTGTTTTCTTCTGATATTTCTCCGTCATTCAAATCAGTAACTTCAACAGTTAGCTTATTTTCATCTGCTGTATAGCTTATATTGAGAGGCTCATCACTTTTTTCGATATTACTCATAAAAAACGTGCAAACTTCTGAAATAACAACCTTTAAGTCTTCTATTTCATCCACATTAAATTCCTTCAAGCTCGATAAAGCAGAAGTTGTAAGTCTTATAGTGCTCATATATTCAGACTTCTTTGGAATGGTTAAATTTATTTTATCCATATGTTACTCCTGAATGCTGAAAATTTTATTTAAGCCTGTTATATCAAAAAGCTTGTATATATTAGGCTTTAAATTTATAATTCTGATATTTAAACTTTTTT
>DNNV01000164.1 GCA_003497505.1 Clostridiales bacterium
AAGTAAGGAGGAGTTATGACAGTAGTAAGTGGTATGCGTTATGATGACTTAGATCAAATAACGGGAATCGAAAAAGAATGTTTTTCCTTACCATGGTCGAAGGATTCCTTTGTGAGGGAATTGCAGAATGATCTTGCATATTATCAATGTGCCGAAGAAAACGGAAAAATAATGGGATATATGGGAATGTGGCGTGTTCTGGACGAATGCCATGTAACCAACGTAGCGGTGTTGCCTGAATACAGAAAGATGGGAATAGGCAGCATACTCATAGAGAAAATGGTGGAAATATGCAAATGCTCGGAAATACAGGCAATGACTCTGGAGGTGCGGGAGTCAAATGCGCCTGCAATAGGGCTATATGAGAAATATGGCTTTGTGTCGGCTGGCAAGAGACCCAGATATTATATGAAGCCGGTTGAAGATGCAATAATAATGTGGAAGAAAATATAGCGGCAGAGGATGAAGATATAATGAAGAGAAGAACCGGAATTAAATGGCACAGAGTTTTAATGCTCGCAGCTTTACTGCTGCTGCTCCTTTTGGGGGTTATCTATGCAATAGATGGAAGATTTGGCAAAGAAAAGAATCCATCTGAAGAGCAGATGGAAAATCCACGGGAAGAGCCTAAGGAAGAACCGAAGGAGGAGCCCGCAACAGAACAGCCCGAAGAGCCACAAAATCCTGAGGAACCGTCAGAGCCACAAAATCCTGGCACTCCTTCAAATGAAATTCCTTCAGGACAGGACAGTGTAACAGTTGAGAATCCGGAAGCTATAGACGTGCTTGTAAATCGAAAGCATAATCTTCCTGAAACATATGCTCCTAATGATTTGGTAAAATTGACTGATGTTCCGACTGTATTATCCAATCCTGAGGTTAATCAGCTGAGAAAGGCGGCATATGATGCGCTGAAGGAGCTGTTTGAAGCGGCTAAGGACGAAAAGGAATACACATTGTATGCTCGTTCAGGATACAGGTCATATGGCACGCAAGTTTCGCTGTACGGCTCCTACGTAAACAATCACGGCCAGGCGGCAGCGGACAAATTCAGTGCAAAGCCCGGACAGAGTGAACACCAGACAGGTCTTTCCATGGATATAACATGTGAAGCAATGAATTTTCAGCTGGATACCACATTCGGTAAGACCGAGGAAGGAAAGTGGGTGGCAGAAAATGCTCACAGATTCGGTTTTGTAGTGAGATATCCCGAGGGAAAGGAAAGCATTACGGGATATATGTATGAGCCGTGGCACATAAGATACATGGGAAAAGAACTTGCAACCAAGGTGTATGAATCCGGTCTTACCTACGAAGAATATCTGGAACAATAGAAAGAACCCTGAAGCTGTGAAACTTCAGGGTTTTAATTTACTTGTTTTTCTTGTTTATATAATAGTATACAGGCAGTCCGAGAAGTGTTATGCCTATTCCTGTGAGGGAAAATACAGGGCTGTCTATTATGGTGTTGAAAAGTATATATGCTCCGCCTACTATTCCGATAATCGGAGTGATTGGATACAGCGGAACCTTGTATTGCCAGTCCTTCTGAGGATATTTTTTTCTAAGGAGGAATACACCATACACACCCATTGTGAAGAAAATCCAGAGGACGAATACAAGCAGATCAGTCAATGTGTTGAATGTACCGGATAAAATATAAATAATGGCTATTAAGCTTTGCATAATCAAGGAATTTGCAGGTGTAACAAATTTGGGATGTATCTTGCCTATAAATTCTGAAAAAGGAAGCTGCCCTCTTTGACCCATTACCATTGGTACTCTTGCTCCTGTCATAAGATATCCGTTGAGCGCTCCGAATACAGAAACCATAATACCTGCTGTTATAAATGTTCCGCCGTTTTTACCGAACATTACCACGGCTGCATCTGCAGCAGGTGTTTTTGATGATATAATTTCAGTTAGCGGAAGAACCTTAAATAGTACAAGGTTGAATATTGCATATACTGCAATAACAAAGATTACACCCAGTGATATTACCTTGGGCAGGTCCTTTGAAGGATTCTTGAGTTCACCTGCCATATTTGTAACGCTTATCCATCCGTCATATGCCCACAATGTACCTAATATTGCCGCACTGAATCCTGTTCCTGCTGGAAGGGCTCCTACCACACCATTTTTCTGCGCCACGGTGTTGAAGGTTATTCCAACGAAAATTATTGCAACAATAGGTATAAGCTTACCGATGGTTGCAAGGGTCTGTATTATGCCTCCGAATTTCGTTGATATTACATTCATCAACAATATGAATGCAAGCACCGCCACAGCAATGAGTTTTTGCTGCATGTCGGTCATGGGTATAAAGAAGTTTGCATATGTTGCGAAAGCTATAGTTTGTGCTGCAACAGATGCAGGATAGGATATAATTGTCTGAACCCATCCCAGCAAAAATCCGAAAACATCACCGTACAGTTCCCCAAGATAAGTATAAAGGCCGCCTGATTTTGGAATTGCAGAGGCTATTTCCGCAATTGCCAGTGCAGATGCCAATGTTATGATTCCGCCAGCAACCCATGCTAAGATTGCCATAAATGGTGAACCGGCACTTTGTAAAACTATTCCCGGTTTTAAAAATATACCGGAGCCAATAATCATTCCCACAACTATTGCCATAGCTTCAACAAAGGTTACATTTTTTTTCAAAGATTTGTTTGTCATTTTTACCTCCGTAATGCTGATAATATTGTTAAAATAATAACAAAATGATTATAATATAGACAGATTATAAAGTCAACCTGTTTTAATGAAAAAATAAACGTGCTAATATTATTAACAAAAATATGAAGTTTAATTAAAAAATAAAACCTTTCAACATATTGTTAAATTCTAAACATGGATATTCTGAGAAAAGAATAAGACTGCTGCATTCATGCAACAGTCTTACTGTTGTTTATTTTTCTATTAGTTCGTATACGTCATTTGCATACTGAACGGGGTCATCTATTGGCAGCCCCTCAATGAGCAGTGCCTGATTGTACAGAACATTTGCAAGCTTCTTCAGCTTTTCTCTGTCATTTTCATAGGACGATTTTATTTTTGTAAACATCTGGTGTTCTGTGTTGATTTCAAGTATTTTTTCGGCGTGGACATCTCCTGCCATGCTATCAGGCATCGCCTTCAATACCTTCTCCATTTCTATGGACAGCTCTCCTTCTGTAGCAAGGCACACAGGATGAGTTTTTAGTCTCTTAGAAGCTCGCACTTCTTTAACCTTGTTATTTAATGCTTCCTTCATAAAGCTGAATATGTCCCTGTCCTCTTCAGAGCTTTCCTGTTCCTTCTCATCCTCTTGCTTCAGGTCAAGGTCGGCACTTGAAATATTCTTGAATTCTTTTTCTTTGTAGTTCATGAGAACCTTGATTGCAAATTCGTCAATTTCATCTGTGAGATACAGAATCTCAAACCCGCTGTCGGCAACAAGCTCTGTTTGAGGAAGCTTGGCTATGCTGTTTACATTTTCACCTGCGGCATAGTATATATATTTTTGGTCTTCTTTCATTCGGGACACATATTCGTCAAAGGTAACAAGCTTTTTCTCCGTAGAGGAATAGAACATTACCAAGTCCTGCAGCATTTCTTTGTTTGTACCCCAGTCACTGTACAGACCGAACTTCAGTGTTTTTCCAAAATTATTGAAGAATGTTTCGTAACTTTCTCTTTCGTCCTTGAGCATGGACAGAAGCTCGCTCTTTATTTTCTCTTTTATTTTCTTGGCGATGAACTGAAGTTGCCTGTCATGCTGCAATATTTCCCTTGAGATATTCAGAGATAAATCAGCAGAATCAACCAATCCCTGCACAAAGCCGAAGTAGTCGGGTAATAGGTCGCCGCATTTGTTCATTATGAGCACTCCATTTGAATAAAGCTCCAGCCCCTTTTCAAATTCCTTTGTATAGAAATCAAAAGGAGCTCTTGAAGGTATGTACA
>DNNV01000187.1 GCA_003497505.1 Clostridiales bacterium
CGGAATTGTCTGTTTTATTATGTCGATAAGCCCCGGATCTGCAACTATAAGCGCATCTGCACCTATTTTCGAAAGATATTTCAAATATTCCTCAACTCCGATCAAATCATCGTTGTGAGGAAATATATTCACCGTTATATTTGCTTTTCTTCCATGCTTATGGCAATACTCAACGCCCTCTTCTAAATCTTTGTCTGTAAAATTTTTGCTGGCCGCTCTCATCCCCATTGATTTTCCGGCGAAATAAATTTCATCGGCACCGTATTCCACAGCCATAACCAACTTATCCGGACTTCCGGCAGGCGCTAATAAATTTGGTAACATAGTTTCTCCTTTTATTTTATCAATGTAACTGCCACTCCATCTCCCAGCGGGAGAACGGAAGTGACGTATCTGTCATCATGCGAAATGTATTCAAGATAGTTTCTTAAGTTTCTCACAAGGGTTTTCTTTCTTCTGACAACTAATTCATCTGTTGCTATCATGCCCTGATAAAGTACATTGTCCGAAATGATTATACCACCCGGTTTCATTTTTTGACAGCATTTATCAAAAAATATTTTGTAGTAACTTTTTGCGGCATCAATAAATGCCATATCAAATGTTCCTTCAACCGAATCCAGTATTTCTGACGCATCACCGAATCGAATATCTATATTCTTTTCAAGTCCAAAGCTTTCGACATTTTTTAATGCTTCCTGATAGAATTTTTCACTTCTTTCAATGGTTACGACCTTTCCTTCTAAATTCATGACATAACTCATAAATATTGAGGAGTAGCCAACATTTGTCCCTATTTCTATAATGTTTCTTGCCTTAAGCTGGTTAATAATCAGCTTGATGAATTGCCCCACTTCCTTGTGTATGATGGGAAGCTCCCTGCTCTCGCAACCTTCCCTAAATTTTTGAAGCTTTTCATCTTCATCCTTTATGAGGCTATTTATATATGTGTCAATGTATTCTCTGTTTATATTGTCCATTTTTTGTCCTTAATCAAGATATTCATTTGCAGCTTTAATATGCTCATTGTAGTCCTTTGAGAAATAGTGTGAGCCGTCTCCCTTTGCCACAAAGAACAGAAAGTCCACATCCGCAGGCTCCAGCACCGAAATTATGGATACTCTTCCCGGGGAATTTATGGGTGCCGGCGGAAGTCCCTTGATAATATATGTGTTGAATGGTGAATCTATAGCAATATCATCGTAGGTGAGCCTTTCCTTCCATACGCCGTGAGCGTAATTTACCGTTGCGCAGGACTGCAGCTTCATATCTATGTCCAGCCTGTTCAGGAATACTGCCGCAACCTCATCTCTTTCTTCATCCAGCAGAGCCTCCTTTTCAACAATGCTTGCAAGATTTATAACTTCCTGAAAGCTTAGCTTTGAGTCTTTCATTCTCGGCTTTATTTCATTTACATAAAATTTATCGAACTGTGAAAGCAGCACTTTCACTATATCCTCCTCCGAGGAATTTTTATATACATTGTATGTGTCAGGCATCAGATATCCCTGTAAGCTTTCTATGCCTGGATTATCCTTTAGAAACTCAAACTCAAATGCTCCCGGATTATTCATAATCTCAATAAGCCTGTCGTAGCTCAGTCCAAGCTGATCGGACATTGCCTTTGCGGCATCTTCTATGGTCAATCCTTCAATAATCGTTATATTGGCAGTATTTCCCGAAGCTCCGCCTTTCGTAAGCGCATCAAGTAATTCATCAACGCTCATGCTTTTTGACAGGATGTAGGTTCCTGCCTTAAGATGACTGTCCATGCCTGTTTTCTTAGCATAATATTTAAATATCCTCACATTTTTTATCAAATTTTTTTCATGCAATACCTGCGCCACATCATTTGTTGTACTTCCTAAAGGTATTTCTGTCGTAATTTCAGTATTATCATTTCTGTCCACTGCTTCAAGGTTTCCGTTTATGTAGCCGTTTCCAAAAAAATAAACAGCTGCAGCAACAGCCGCAATAACAAGGACAGTAATTAATTTTTTCATAAGGTCCTCCAATTATATTCAAAATCCATTAAATTATACATCTTTTAGCTTATAATTACAATAAAAAAAACTTTTTATGTGAATAATAAAAATGATTATTGCTATAATAATAATGTTTATTACTTTCATGAGAGGGTTGGTTCTATTGGACTTGGAAAGAGGAAACAGAACATGAGTAACACTCCTAAAGATATAAATGAAAGAAAAATTGATAAGTTAAGTGAAGCTAAAATCAAGAGAGACGGAAGTTTTCAATTAGGTCATGAAATAAGGAACAAACTTGAACCGGATTTGAGTATTCTTTCCAAAAAAGAGAATACAAAAATGGCCGACAAAAAAATTGTTAACAACAAAACGTCTCAGTTCAAGCCCATGATGGGCGTTGACTTTCACATGATCAAAAAATAATTGAAGTAATAAACAAATAAGCAGCCGGCGAAATATCGCCGGCTGCTTTCCTATGCGCAGTTTCGTTCACAGATTTGCCTACTCGCTACCGCTCATGCAAATCTGGAACTCATCGCGTTTGACTCACTACAATTTCTTTCTCCCTGTCGGTCGGAAAAACAGGTTAGGGATACTAGAATTCAAAATTGTTCATATCCGTCATTTCTTCGGGTTTAACTTCTACAATTATAGGCAGAATCATTGGATTTCTTTTGATTTTCTCATAAATGAAGCTGCTCAATGCGTCCTTTATGGACATTTTAATGTTATTCCATTCTCTGACGTTTGTTTCTTCACATTTTGTAAGTGCTTTTCTTACCACTGTCTTGGACTCTTCAATCAAGTCAATGTTTTCTCTCACGTATATGAAGCCTCTTGAAACTATTTCAGGTCCTGAAAGTACCTTGCCTGTTCCTCTTTCTGTTGCAAGTACTACAATTATCAATCCGTTTTCGGATAAAAGCTTTCTGTCGCGAAGAACTATATTTCCAACGTCTCCTACGCCAAGTCCGTCCACCAGTATGTTGCCGGACGTAACAGTGCCGTTTATTGCGATTGTTTTTGACGTGAGCTCAATTACATCACCGTTCTTGCCTATTATTGTATTGCTCTCTGCAACTCCCAGCTCATGTGCCAGCTTTGAATGCTGCATCAGATGCCTGTATTCGCCGTGAACAGGGATGAAAAATTTCGGCTTTAGCAGAGAAAGCATGATTTTCAGCTCTTCTCTCCTTGCGTGGCCTGAAACGTGAACCTGAGTCAAGGCATCATAAAGAACATTGGCTCCTTTTTCATAAAGCATATTGATTACCCTTGAAACGGTTTTTTCATTTCCCGGTATTGGGTTTGCTGATATAATAACCAAGTCACCCTGCTTTATCTGCACCTTTTTATGGTCGCTGTTTGCCATTCTTGTGAGTGCAGACATGGGCTCGCCCTGGCTGCCTGTGGTTATTATTACAATTTCATTATCCTTATAACCCTTAAGCTCATTTACATGAATCAGCGTTCCTTCAGGCACATTCAGATAGCCTAAATCCTGAGAAACCTTCACGGCATTTACCATACTTTTTCCTGATATGGCAACTTTTCTGCCGTTTGCAACGCCGGCGTCAATAATTTGCTGCAATCTGTGTATGTTTGACGCAAATGATGCGACTATTATTCTTGAATCGGAATTTTTGAAAATTTCCATGAATTTCTGTCCTATAACTTTTTCCGATTCTGTAAATCCGGCTCTTTCCACATTTGTGCTGTCTGACATGGCAAGCAGCACACCTTTTCTGCCAAGCTCCGCCATTTTTCCGAGATCCATTACCTCTTCGTTAATTGGCGTATAGTCAATTTTAAAGTCTCCTGTATGCACAACCATACCTATAGGCGTATCAATTGCAAATGATACGGCATCAGGAATACTGTGGTTATTTCGTATGAATGTTACCTTGAAGCATCCCAAATTAATGGTTGAACCTGCCTCCACCACATTCAGCTGCGCATCTTCAATTTTATGCTCTAAAAGCTTGTTTTCCACAAGTCCAAGAGTAAGTCTCGTTCCATAAATGGGAACATTTATTTTTTTCAGCAAGTAGGGAATAGAGCCTATATGGTCTTCGTGACCGTGTGTCAGGCATATACCCTTTATTTTGTCTTTGTTTTTAATTAAATACGTTATATCAGGTATTACTATATCAATACCCAGCATTTCATCTTCCGGAAACGACATTCCGCAGTCAATAACAATGATGTTTGAACCATATTCAATGACTGTCATATTTTTTCCGATTTCCCCCAGTCCTCCCAGAGGTATTACTTTAAGCTTGTGTTTCTTTTCTGTTGCCATTTTCATTCTCCTTATTTCTGCATTGACTACAGATTCCGGTGAATTTGACCACATGATTTAATATTTCAAAATTGTATTGTTTTTCAATAATTTCTTCCAATGAGTTCATCAGGTCTTCCTTGACCTCGATTATTTCTCCGCATTTTTTGCATACCAAATGATGATGTTGATGAATTTCATTGCTGTTCGGCGACAATATCTCATATCTCGAGCAGCCGTCATCAAAGTTATGCTTGTAAACCAGCCCTGTTTCCTCGAAAAGCTGAAGGGTTCTGTAAATAGTGGCAATTCCCATCTTGGGGTTCTTATGCTTTATAAGCTCATAGATTTCTTCAGTGCTTAAATGCTTATCTTTATTTTCAGCCAGTATATCATACACTAAAATTCTCTGAGTTGTAGATTTGTACCCTTTATCCTCAAGTATCTTAATTAAATGATCTGATCCGTTCATAATTTCACCCCTTGACAGGCATTAAATTAAATCATCTGCTATGCCTTCATATATTTCCATAACTTCCTTGATTTCTTCCTCGTCTTCGACTTTTACCAATATTCCGTTTCCGTCATCAGCTTCCTCTACATAATAAATCATACCCTCATCCGAGTTAATTTCATGAAGAACTGCATATAAAGTGTCATCAATATGAAAGGTAGCCTCCACAACAAGCTTCTCGGTCTTACCGTCTTCATTTACCAATTCAATTATGTTCTCTTCCATATTTAGCTCCTCTGTAATTTAGTACGCTGCATATAACCTGACAGAATATGAACTGCGGCTAATTTATCTATTACTTCTTTTCTTTTCTTTCTTTTAACATCGGCATCTATCAGCATTCTTTCCGATATTGACGTGGTAAATCTCTCATCCTCAAGCTCAACAGGCAAATCAATGTGGTTTTTTAATTTTTCCAGAAAGCTCAGAACCTTTTCTCCCTGTATGCCCACAGTACCGTCAAGCATTTTGGGAAGTCCCGCAACTATTTTGGTAACCTTGTATTCGTCTATTATTTTCTTCAGCTCGTTGATATCATTTTTAATATTCGTCCTTTTAACCGTAGTTACTCCCTGTGCCGTAATCATCAACAAATCACTGACAGCAACTCCGATTGTTCTGTCTCCCACATCAAGGCCCATCAATCTTTCCATAGATACCTCACACAATTTTGATATAAAAATCCGTACATTCACCTGCGCAATAGCTACAAAGCACACATTTATTCATATCGACAACACATTTGCCATCTATGATAGTCAGTGCACCCTGTCTGCATTTCTTCGCGCATTTTCCGCAACCAACACACCACTCTTCTACTACGAGAGTGCGTTCTTGATTTCTAATTTTATTTTTTATATTAATATTTAACTCATTGTTTTCCAAGTAAGCGATATTTGCATCAATTTCTTCAATTGTGCTCATGCCGACCGCGATTGAGTCCACTTCCTGTATGCTGCCTGCAAAAGCAAATGCTCTTTCGGCATCATTTATAAGGTGGCCTCCTCCATAAATTTTCATTGCCATTACGAACTTATTATATTCCTTTGCCTTTTTTATGGCATCAATCATATCCTCGACGGTGCCGTCCTGAATTCCGATACCCTTCATATTCAGCAGAGGAAAAACAAATTCAATTTCCTTGAACCTAATACTGTCTCTCACAGCCGCAACCCTGTGGGTAGAAATACCGAAGTGCTTTATAACACCCTGGTCTCTGTACTCCATAAAGCGTTCAACGGCCTCATAATGTCCTAAAAAATTATTTCCGTTCTCCTGCTCATGAAGCATGAAAACATCAAGATAATCCGTGTTTAATTCCTTTAAAGCCTTATTGACACTGTACTCCGCAGTCTTCCTGTCATACGCATAGCTTTTTGTAGCTATTGTTAGTTTATCCCTGTCTTTGTCTTTTATGAATTCTTTTAATATGTGGTAGTTGTCATAAAGCTCTGCTGTATCGTAAAAGTTAATTCCCCTTTCATAAGCGTAATTCAAAAGCTCCACCTTGTGTTCAAGTGTGTCACAATTTTGCAAAAAGCTCAGGGACAGTGTGCCGTAGCACAACTTCGATACATTGTTTTTTTCAAATAATTTTGTATATTTCATAGCTATTCCGGTCTCTGAAATTGCAAAGGCTGCCGCAAGCACACGACGACCATGAAGGCAACATGCTTGACAACAGCCCTTCCCTTTAAAGATCTATTACGTCCAAATAAACATTTAATATCTCTTCTAACAGTTCATCTCTTTCGATTTTTCTTATTAAACTTCTTGCATTGTTGTGATTAGTAATATAAGTCGGGTCTCCGGACAATATATACCCGATGAGCTGGTTATTAGGATTATATCCTTTTTCTTTCAGCGAATCATA
>DNNV01000147.1 GCA_003497505.1 Clostridiales bacterium
TTTTCTGAAAAATGGCGGTAGGTCAACCGCAACTAGCTCCCAAAGTATGCGACCAGAGGGAGTTGATACTTTGGTGAGCGAGACTGTGATATGCCCTAACCCCATTTTTATATTATGTAATCAATTTGTGATTGCAATAAAATTAAATTGTAATTGTTAAAAAATGAAAATGTAATTGACACAAATTATAATTAAATTATTATATGATAAAAACAAAGTATATGCCAATAATTGACATGAATACTAAGCTTATTGTGATATTATCAGACAGATTCAGCTTTTGACGGATAGTATTGTCGATTAGTTGCAGCAAAGGAGCGTAGAAATGGAATATCCAGCCAATGATTTTTATTTTAAATTTAAAACCATATATAACAAAGAAGGTAATTTCATAGATTACGTTCTTACCTATATCAGCAGCTCATTTTACAAAGTTACAAAAATCGATCCAAAGCTGCTTTTAGGCAATAGACTTTCGGACATTGTTGTGGATAATGCCGGCAGGCTTTGCCTTAAAGATATATATATCAATATGATACCCAAAAAGAGCTTTAAAATGGATAGATACTTAGATGAGCTCGATAGATGGTATCTCATACATGTATTCAGCGACGAGAGTATAGACAGCGATTCACTGTTCATATGCTTCGCAGACATAGATGATATCAAGAAAAATGCTCAGAAGAATGTCGAAGAATCCGATATGGATGCAGGCAATGTTATTAATTTCAAAGATAAAGCGCGATTATACTACAAGGATAAGTTGACAGGTCTATACAATAAAAATTTTTTTGAAGAAGAGCTTGCAAGGCTCGATACAAGCAGGCAGCTGCCTATAAGCCTCATAATGGGAGACATCAACGGCCTGAAGCTTATAAACGATGCCTTTGGCCACGGAATGGGCGATGGGGCATTGAAAAAAGCCGCTGAAATTATGAAGAGCTGCTTCAGGGACGAGGACATCATAAGCCGCGTGGGTGGAGACGAATTCATAGTGCTGCTGCCAAACACCACGGAGGAAACAGCACAGAGCATAGTTGAAAGAATAAAGCACAAGTGTGAAATGAATCCTCTGGATTACGTGAAAATAAGCGTAAGCTTTGGAGTGGCAACAAAGACAGAAGCAGATGAGGACATAGAGAAAGTACTCAAAAAAGCCGAAGACAGAATGTATTTCAAGAAGCTCAAGGAAAGCAAGGAATCCAAGCTATCCATGATAAAATTCCTGAAAAGCAGGCTTGAAAAAATAACATACGAAACAAAATCACATTACGAGAGGCTCAAGGAACTAACAATGGTGTTGGCGGACGCGCTGAATCTCGACGAAACTCAAAGAACAGAGCTCCTGCTACTCTGCGAATTCCATGACATAGGAAAAATTGGCGTATCGAAGTCCATACTTCAGAAGGAGGGGTCTCTTGACAGCGAAGAATGGGAGAATGTAAAGCGCCACAGCGAAATAGGCTACTACATAGCCCGCGAATTCAGAGATGCTTCACCCATCGACGAGCTGATTCTGATTCATCATGAAAGATGGGACGGCAAGGGTTATCCGGGGCTGTTCAAGGAAGAGGAAATTCCGTTGGTTGCAAGAATATTTGCCATAGCAGACGCATACGACGTAATGGTCAACGACAGACCCTATAAATCCCGTATGACACATAGTGAAGCCATCCGTGAAATCCGTGAGCAGGCCGGCAAGCAGTTTGACCCGCACCTGTCCGACCTGTTTATAGGATTAATGGGAAAGGAAGAAAAAATTGTGTAGTGGTACACATAAAAAAATATGATATTATTGTATATCAAAATTGTTTATAATCCACATTCGGTGGTATAAATAGATAAATACCTGAATACATAAGATATGGGCAAACCTGCCGAAAGACAGGGACGCAAAGCTTTGAAGTCTAAAGTGTAAACTATGACGGTTCGGCTGCAAAATAACACAGATTATTTGCAGCCGAATTTTTTTGTTAGAACTCAACTATCTCTAAGAGGGGGGAAGGTTGTTCTATATAAATTGTTGACAATTAATAGCTGTCAAGGAGAGGAGGTGATTAGTATTAAATGGTTATTAATGGTTCAATCCAAAAGAATAAAAACAATGAAACAAAAATATTGAGGAAAGGAGGAGAAACCATGCAAAAACCAAAAATGTTCAATAGAGTAATATGCTTTGTAATCGCAATGTTGATGCTGATGCCAAGTATGCCGGCAAGTTATGTGTTTGGAGATACAAGCAACTTAGATTATATAGCTGAAGATTTGAATGAAGAGCTTGAATCTGAATTGAAATCTGAAGAAACTGACACTGAAAAGGAGATAGATGAGCCTTCAGCAGAGGAATCCAAGAAGGAAGAATCTGAGGAGTCTGAAACAGTTGTACTGGAAGAACCTGAAGCGGATGCTATAGAGATTTTATATACTATAAGTTATCTTATAGAAGGTACAGATGAACAAGTTCCAGATTTAGCGCCTGTAACAGGAAAAGGGAAAGCAGGAGATGTAGTTATAATTTCTTCCCCTGAAATAGCGGGTTACAAGGTTCTTGACAATCAGCCTACTACCTTAGAATTAACTGAAGAAATAGAAGATGTAGTTATTTATTATGAAAAACTACCTGTTGAATCAATTTCGCTACTGTATAAGATTATCTACAAAATAGACGGAACCGATGAAACGGTACCAGGGTTAATCTCTGTAGAAGGAGAAGGGAAAGCAGGTGACATAATTGAAGTTCCACATCCGGAGATAGAAGGCTTTAGGGTATCAGGCAATCAACCGAATACATTGGAGTTAGCTGAAGACGGAGGTAATGAGGTAATTGTTTATTATGTTCCGGTTATTAACGAAGCCGTAACTCTTAAAATCAATCATATAATTTTATTGGATGAGTATGAAGAGATTGCAGATACAGACTTGCTGGAAGGCTTGAATATAGGGACAATTATTGCAGGAAAAGATCTTGTAAAAGAGGAGCTGTTAACAGAGGGATTCGAATTTCTGTACAGTGACCCTGAGGAGCTTGAAGTAAATGAAGATACGGAAATTAGCGTATACTATCAGGAAAGTATGGGAGAAAATCCTGATAATTTAGATGAACCTGAATATGTGGATGCGCCTGAAATTTATTTCCCTAAAGCTTTAAGGCTCAGGAATAGTCTGTTAAGCGGAAGCATAGAATGGCCGAATCAAGGAGCGCTTCACATTAACAAAGTAGCAGAACCGATTTCGGGCATAAGCAACCAGTGGAAAGTTACTCTGACATTGCAAGGAAAAGATTTGACCACAACATCTGATATTGTGCTCGTAATAGACAGATCGGGTAGTATGTCGGGCAGTAAACTTACATCTGCAAAAAACGCAGCAAAACAATTTGTAAACACTCTGCTATATGATGGAAATACCTCAACAAGAATTGCAGTTGTTTCGTTTGCAGGTGGAGTAGCTGTAAATTCTGATTTTAAAGGGTCCAATGAAAAACAAGCGTTGATAAATGCTATAGA
>DNNV01000144.1 GCA_003497505.1 Clostridiales bacterium
AGATTCGGAGTTATAAGCTTGCCATTCCTTATCGACGATACTGAAACGGCAGACAAAGTTCTTGGCGGTGCAGGCGGAGAGGCTATAAACAAAATATTGCTTGAAAAGAACATCGTAGGTCTTGGTTTCGGCGAAAACGGCTTCAGACAGATAACAAACAGCAAGAAAGCTATCGAATCTCCTGCTGATATGTCCGGATTGAAAATAAGAATACCGGGAATAAAAATGTTTATATCTCTTTACAAGACTTTAGGTGCTGACCCTATAACAATGAACTTTGGTGAAGTGTTCACAGCATTGCAGCAGGGAACAATAGACGGACAGGAAAACCCGACAGACGTTATTGCATCATCAAAGATCAACGAAGTACAGAAATATATGTCAGTATGGGATTATTCATATGACTCAATCATCTTTGGTATGAACAAAGATAAATTTGAAAGCTTCAGTGCAGAAGATCAGAAATTAATAAGAGAAGCAGCTGCAGAGGCATGTGAATATCAGAGACAAATAAACAGAGAGAAAGCACAAAAACAGACTCAGGAATTTATTGACGGCGGTATGACAGTAAATAAATTAACTGATGATCAAAAGGCAGTATTCAAGGATGCGGTTCAATCTGTATACACTGAATATGAGCCTATAATGGGTAAAGAATTAATCGATTCTTTCAGAAAGTAACAAAAATGATTTGTCTAAGTCCCTTTGGGGACTTAGATAGATTTTATAGAAAGAAACGGAGGTAATAATGAAAAACTTTTTTAACAATGTGGAAACATACATTATGTCAATTGGCTTGACCATTATGACATTTATAACAGTAATAAATGTTATTTCCAGGAAGTTCCTTGGTTTATCCATGTCCTTTCTTGAGGAAATAACAACAGCTATGTTCCTTCTCACAACATTGCTTGGTGCGGCAGCAGCGGCAAAGAGAGGCGGACACTTGGGCTTGAGTGCATTAACTGATTTGCTTCCTAAGAAGCATCAAAAATATGTAGTGATGATAACATGGCTTGCAGCCGTAGTATTCTCGGTATTATTATTGAAATTTGGTATTGATATGGTGCAGAGCGAAATCAGAATGGGCATCAAGACTCCTTCACTGGGATGGCCTGAGGCTGTATTCGGTTCATTTGTGCCTTTAGGTGCAGTATTTATTTTAATCAGATTTACACAATGGACTTTTAATACTATTAAACAATTAAAGGAGGTANNNNTTCAATATTGTTTATTTCCTTTGGAGTACTTTTACTGCTTAATGTTCCCATAGCGCTGAGCCTGGGTGTATCATCATTAATAGCTATGATGGCAGCAGAGCTGCCAATGGATATGTACCCGATGCAGATATATGCGAATATTTCCAAGTTTACACTGCTTGCAATTCCTTTCTTTATGCTTGCGGGAAATACTATGGAAAGAGCAGGTATCTCCGAAAAGCTTATCAATCTGGCAAATGCTTTTGTTGGACATAAACGCGGAGGACTTGCAATTGTTGGTGTTGTAACATCATGCTTCTTTGCGGCAATTTCTGGTTCAGGCCCTGCAACGGTTGCGTCGCTGGGAGTTATCATAATTCCTGCCATGATTAATGCAGGCTACAGCAAGGGAATGTCTTCTGCGCTTATGGCTACGGCAGGTGGTATAGGAATTATAATTCCGCCTAGTATTCCGTTTGTTATTTACGGTGCCATTGCAGGAGTTTCCATAGGAAAAATATTTATTGCAGGTATTATTCCGGGTATTTTAATGGGAATTGCGCTGGTTGTTGCCAGCTTGATGATGGTTAATAAAATGGATATAGAGCCACAGCCGAAGGCTTCAAGCAAGGAAAAATGGATAGCCCTGAAGGAAGCATTCTGGGGACTTATGATGCCGGTTATAATTCTGGGCGGTATATACGGAGGTTTCTTTACACCGACAGAGGCTGCCGCTGTAGCTGCCGTATACGGAATACTGGTAGGAATAATAGTTTACAGAAAGCTTAAATTAAGTGATTTGCACGAACTTATGGTTGAATCGGCAATAGGTTCTGCAATAGTTATGTTTATAGTTGCTGCAGCAGGACTGTTCGCATGGTTCTGCACAACAACAGGTATTTCAGATATGGCAAGTGACGCGTTATTATCAGTTTCAGGAAGCAAGACTATATTCCTGCTGCTGGTTAACGTCATTCTGCTTATTGCAGGCTGCTTCCTGGATGCACCGTCAGCGTTATATATATTTACACCTATTATGCTTCCGGTTGCAATTCAGTTAGGATATGATCCGGTTGCACTTGGTGTTGTTATGACAGTAAACCTTGCAATAGGAATGATTACGCCGCCGGTTGGTGTAAACCTCTACGTTGCGTGCGGAGTTTCGAAAATATCGTTGGGGCATATATCAAAATCAGTTGTACCATACCTGATTGCTTCACTTGTAGTGTTGTTCCTGATAACTTATGTTCCGGATATAATTATGTTCCTTCCAAATATGATGGGTATTAAATAAATTAGTCCTATTATGTCTTATACATTTAAAATATGAGCAAATAAACAAGATGGATTAATATCCATCTTATTTATTTGATAAAATAAAAAATTATAAAAGGAGAAAAAAATGGATTTAAAAGAACATTTCAAAGAATCAAAAGTAAAGCGTGTGGTAGCCGGAAGAATTCCAAGGGGCGTTGATTTTATAACAGGAATTAAACAAATATGCAAGGAACACAATATAAAGCACGGATATATTCCAATGTGCATAGGCAGCTTCATCACAGCCAGATTTATTTATGCTATTCCCGATGAGAATGCACCCATAGACTTTGTTTACAGTAAGCCTGTGGATGTAGAAGGACCTTTGGAGCTTCTATATGCTCAGGGACTTATTGGCATGGAAGACACAGGAGAGCAATCCATACACATTCATATGATGGTAAGCGACAAGTATATGAGAATTTTCGGAGGACATACAATTGAAGGCGGAAACATTGTTGCTGCGACAGCCGAAATTATAATTCACGAGCTGGAAGAAGCCGAATTCGTAAGACAATTTGATGAAGAAACAGGCTTCAGGTTATTTAAAATACAATAATAACAACAATAAAAAGGGAGGTTGCAATGAGAGCAGTAGTAAAAGAAAATGAAGGCATAGGTGCAGTTCTTAAAGATGTGGAAAAGCCTGTCCTCAATGAGGGAGAGGTCCTTGTAAAGGTGAAGGCAGCAGCCATATGCGGAACTGACCAGCACATATATGTATGGAACACATGGGCACAGAACAACAACATAAAGCTGCCGACTATACTGGGTCATGAATGCAGTGCAGAGGTTGTGGAGGTAGGTCCCGGGGTGAAAGGTCTTAAGCCTGGAGATTATGTGGCATGCGAAACTCACATTCCATGTGGAGAATGCTACCAGTGCAAAAACGGTGAGCAGCACATATGTGGAAACCTCAAGCTTTTTGGAATTCATACAAACGGATGTTATGCCGAATATGCAAAAATACCGGCAATATGTGCTGTTAAAATTCCTGAATCCATCAATCCAAATGTCGGTGCTGTATTGGAGCCTCTCGGAACGGCTGTGAGAGCAAATGTTGAAGTGCAGTCCTCAGGAAAAAATGTTGCGGTAATAGGCTGCGGACCAATAGGCCTTATGGCTGTTGGCGCTGCAAAAGCTTTTGGTGCAGCAAGCATATACGCTATTGATATAAATGACTATAGACTTGGAATAGCCAAGGAAATGGGAGCTACTGAGATAATTAATTCCTCTTTGGATAAAGCAGGTGAAAAGCTCGTTGAGCTTACAAATGGGGTGGGCGTTGACGCATTCATAGATGCATCCGGAAACACAGCAGCCATACTTGAAGGCTTCAGGGGGCTGAGAAAAGGCGGAAAGGTTGCTTTGATAGGTCTTCCGTCAAGACCCCTTGAGATTGATTTAGGCTCTCAGGTAGTATTTAAGGAAGCTACAATTATAGGTATACACGGCAGAAGAATGTTTGAAACATGGACAACAATGTCTAATCTGCTGGACAAAGGACTTCTGAACATCGATCCTGTTATAACTCATGTTCTTAAATTAGAGGAATTTGAGAAGGGGTTTGAGATTGCTCAGAATGGAATGGGCGGAAAGATAATACTTGTTCCCTAGTGCTAAATAATTAAACAAATTCAATGCTCAAAGTTTTAGCAAGTATGATAAAATTTTGAGCATTTTTTTGCAAACAAAACATGTTTACTACAAAATGAAGGATTTTAGGTGCATGTTTCTTGGCATAGATATTGCTAAAATAATTATGATACAGTTATGCAGAAAACGTTACAAGATTTAAAAGGGAGGCAATGATGGAAAGGTACAGTAAGAATTTGGCTGAAGAGCTCTATTACAAAATGCTTAAAATAAGAAGATTTGAAGAAACAGTGGAAAGATACTTTCTAGACGGGGAAATCCCGGGATTTCTTCATCTGTATATCGGCGAGGAGGCAATTGCCTCAGGTGTGTGCGCAAGTCTTACAGACAGCGATTATATAGCAAGTACACATAGAGGACATGGCCACACAATCGCAAAAGGTGCTGATTTAAACAGAGTAATGGCTGAAATATTCGGCAAGAAGACAGGTTCCTGCAAAGGAAAGGGAGGCTCCATGCACATAGCGGATTTTTCCGTGGGAATGCTGGGAGCCAACGGAGTAGTTGGCGGTGGATTTAACCTGGCTGTGGGTGCATCACTTGCAATCAAAAAAAAGAAAAGAGACAATGTATCAGTTGTATTTTTCGGGGACGGCTCATCAAACAGAGGAACATTCCATGAGGCAATGAACCTTGCATCAGCATGGAAACTGCCGACAATTTTCGTATGTGAAAACAATCAGTGGGCATCGACAACTCCATACAGAACTACCACTGCCATAGAGGATATTTCGATCAGAGCTATAGGATACAATATGCCAAGCAAAATAGTGGACGGAAATGATGCGTTTGCTGTCTATGATGGATTTAAAGAAGCTCTGGAATATGTAAAGGCAGGAAATGGGCCATATTTTCTGGAGGCAAAGACATACCGCATAAAGGGACACTTTGTAGGCGACCCTGAAATGTACAGAACAAAGGAAGAGGTTCAGACAGTTTATGAAGAGAATAACCCTATAACAAGATTTGAAGAAAAAGTACTTAGTGAAAATATAATGTCTGAAGCAGAAATCAAAGCAATAAAAGACAGAGTTGAAAAAGAAATAAAGGAAGCTCTGCAATTTGCAATGGACAGTGAATATCCCGATCCGTCAGAAATGTTTGATGATTTGTATGTATAGGAGGGCAAAATGAGACAGATTACATTTGCGCAGGCAACATTGGAAGCAATGGCCGAAGAAATGAAAAGAGATGAAAATATATTTGTAATGGGAGAGGACATTGTAAGACAGGGTGGAATATTCGGACAGTTCAAGGGACTTGCTGACGAATTTGGCGACAGAGTAATGGATACTCCCATATCCGAAACAGCAATAATAGGAGCAGCCGTAGGAGCTGCCATGGCAGGTATGAGACCTGTTGCCGATATGCATTTTGCTGATTTCATGGGCGTTGCCATGGATGAATTGTTCAACCAGATGGCAAAGGTAAGATACATGTTCGGAGGACAGACAACTGTACCCATGGTTGTGAGAGCACCTGACGGCTTGTCTTCCAGCGGCGCTGCACAGCATTCACAGAGCGTGGAAGCATGGTTTATGAACATTCCGGGACTTAAGGTTGTTGCTCCCTCAAGCCCTGCTGAAGCCAAGGGCCTTTTAAAATCGGCTCTTAGAGATGATAATCCCGTAATATATTTTGAAAATAAGATACTTTACAGAGAAAAGGGAGAGGTTCCCGAGGAAGAGTTCTTTATTCCAATTGGCAAGGCCAACGTGGTGAAGGAAGGAACGGATATAACAATAATATCCTATTCAATAGGCATGAAAACAGCCGGAGAGGTTGCAGAAATCCTTGAAAAACAAGGAATAAATGCCGAGATTATCGACCTTAGAACACTGGTGCCATACGACAGGGAAACAATACTTGAATCGGTTAAAAAGACACACAGGCTTGCTGTTATACATGAGGCTGTGAAGCAGGGAGGAGCAGGTGCGGAAATAGCTGCATTTGTGGCTGAAAATGCAATTGAGTACATGGATGCACCCATAATGAGATTTGGAGCACCATTTGTTCCGGTGCCGTTTTCACCGCCTTTAGAAAAGGCATATAGGCTTAATTCTGCTGAAATTGCAAAGGAAATTGCAGAAAAATTCTAACCGGTGCGAAGGAGGTAGAAAATGGTCAGAGAAATATTGATGCCAAAGCTTGGGCTTACAATGGTTGAAGGTACCGTAATACAGTGGTTTGCAAATGAAGGCGACCGTATAAATGTTGGCGACAGACTGCTGGAGGTTGAAACCGACAAGCTTACCAATGAAATAATTGCAGATTCTGAAGGTATATTAAAAAGCATATTGGTAAAGGCAGGAGAATCCGCAGAGGTTCAGGCGCTCATAGGCATAATAGCAAGTGAGGGTGAGGATATATCATCCCTGCAGGAAGGTCGCTCAAAGGATAAAGAAGCTGAAGCAATAACACAAGGAACAAATGAAGCCGCAGTGAAAGCTGATGCGAAAATCAGCAATGATTCAGGCTACACTGTTGCAACGCCATATGCAAAGAAGTTAGCTGCCGATAGAGGCATAGATTTAAACAGTGTTAAAGCCACAGGCTACAAAGGCGTAATTTTAGCCAAGGATGTTGAAGGATATGAATCCGATGAAATAAAGATAAAGGTTACTCCAACAGCAAGAAAAATGGCTGAGGATAAAGGAATAAACTTAGCAGATATTTACAACGGAACAAAAATACGAAAAGCAGATATAGTAGCCATAGAAGAAAAGCAGAGCATTGAAGGCGAAACAGAAAAAGCAGGTTCAATGAGAAAAATAATTGCTCAGAGAATGAAGGCATCCTGGGCTGGGACTCCTATGGTAACATTCAATATGGAAGCTGATATGACGGAATTAATTAATCTCCGTGAAAGATTAAAGCCGGTTTATGGAAGGGAAGGTCTGAAGCTTACCTACAACCATATAATAATGAAAATACTTTCAAAGCTTCTTGTTAAGTACAGATATCTGAATGCAAGCTTTGAGGATGATACAATAATTTATCACAATCATGTGAATCTTGGAGTGGCAGTTGATGTAGAAAAAGGTCTCATGGTTCCCAATGTAAAGAGCGCGGAAAAGATGACCCTGAGAGAAATTGCAGCAGAAACAGAGAGAATAATAGAGGAAGCCAGAACAAACAGGCTGAGCCCCGATTACCTTTCGGGAGGAACATTCACTATTACAAACTTAGGAATGTTCGGCATGGAATCCTTCACTCCTATTATCAACAAGCCCGAGGTTGCCATTTTAGGTATTAACAAAATCATGGAAAAACCTGTGGCAGTTAACAGTCAGGTGGTAATCCGCCCGATGATGAATCTAAGCCTCACCACAGACCACAGTCTGGTGGACGGAGCACTGTCAGCTAAGTTCCTTAGAGAAATTGTTGATATAATTGAAAATCCGTATTTATTGCTCGATTAATAATCAGTTGCAGCCATTTTCCGGAAAAGGTCACCGGAAAATGGGGCAAGGGCGCAAGCCTCACAAATTTTTCGCACTATGAAAAATTTGTGAGGTTTTTTATTTTATAGTTGACAAAATACAAATGTAGTTATATAGTTAGTTACATAACTAATTAACCATGCAACTAATTTGAACGGAGGGAACAGATTGCTGGATTTAAACTCGGATAAATCAATTTATATACAGATAGCTGAGACTATTGAAAATGAAATATTGGCAGGCAATCTCAAGGAGGAGGAACAGGCTCCATCAACAAACCAATTTGCAAAACTGTATCATATAAATCCGGCAACCGCCGGAAAAGGATTAAATTTGCTGGTAGAGGATAATATATTGTATAAAAAGAGAGGGCTGGGTATGTTTGTTGCTGAAGGAGCACGGAAAAAGGTTCTTAAAAAAAGACAGCAGTCCTTTTTTAAAGAAATCTTGCCTGAAATAATAGCAGAGGCAGAAAGACTTGAGATTTCTGCGGAAGAAATTGCAGAATATATTAAAAATCAGAAAGGAGCCGCAAAATGATTGAAATAAGGAATCTGAGCAAAAGCTACGGAAAGACAAAGGTTCTTACAGACATATTTCTTAATCTTGAAGATAATAAAATATACGGATTGTTGGGAAGAAATGGTGCAGGCAAAACAACGCTCCTGAATATAGTGGCGAATCAGCTCAAATGTGATGCCGGAGAACTGAAGTATGACGGAGAGGATATTTATGAAAACAGCAAGGCAGTTGAAAATATTTGTCTGGTAAGAGAAAAATCAATACCTGTGGATGACGACAAAGTAAAGAGAATTTTTGATATGGCAAAAACATTATATAAGGACTGGGATGAAGAATATAAGGAGTATCTTGTGAAGGAGTTCAGCCTTAATGTAAAGAAGAAATACAGAAAGCTGTCCAGAGGAAACCAGACGATTGTAGGCCTTATAATAGGTCTTGCTTCAAGGGCGAGACTGACAATATTTGATGAGCCTTCCTTAGGACTGGATGCCGCATACAGGTATAAATTCTATGACCTTCTTTTGGAGGATGCTGAAAAAAATCCGCGTGCGGTCATAATATCCACCCACTTAATCGATGAGGTGACGAATTTGTTCGAGGAAGTCATCATATTGAAGGAAGAGAAGGTATATCTCAAGGGCGAAGTAAGCAATATTGTGGAAAAGGGATATTTTTTGAATGGAAATTACGAAAATATACTCTCGGTAATAAAAGGTAAAAATATTATCCATAAAGAAGAATTCGGAGCATCAGCTGTAGTAGGATTGTTCGACCTGCTGGATGGGGAAGAAAAGGCGCTTCTCAAAAGCAGGAATGTAGAAATAAGCCCCATGCCGCTGCAGAAGCTGTTCGTTTATTTAACCGAAAATAACAGTAAGAAGGAGGGACATTAATGGAAAGCATCAAAAGAGCGCTTAAATTTCAGGGAAGAGATTTTATAAAATCCGCGGGGATGTTTTGGTTAGTTTTGTTTATAGTAAATATAGGCTCATACGTATCCATGTATAAGTTCAACAGAGGATTTATCGGAATAAGTGTGAGTGGCTATGGCAGTATTGACGGCATAGATATAACACTTATTTCCGTAGCCGCTGCCAATCTTGTTCCAATAATAATTTTTTTCATAGTATACTGCTATGAGATGTATTATGAATATTTTCCTGTTGCAATAAGCTTCAGTGTTACAAGAAAAGATTTCTACAAATCGGCTGTGATATATAATTTGATTGCATCGGCTGTGTTTGCACTTATTCAGGGTATACTTATGAAAGCAGACTTACATTTGGTGCAATATCTCGGACAGAATACAAAATCAGACTTTGGCATATTTAACAGCGGGACGGACAGCATTATATTTATAGTATTTTCCTTATTTATTTGTTTCACTGTTTTTGCAAGTGCCATGAACCTCCTGAGTGCACTAAATTATAAATTCGGGTACAGGCTGTGGATTGTAATTGCCCTGCTTGGCATACCGTATTCCGCTAGGACGGGTATTCCATTTGAGCTCATAGGAAGGTTGTTTACGGAAAGAATAGGAGCTGCGCAGTTTTCATTACTGGCAATTACAGCAATTGCATGCTGTGCAGCAGGATTTTTGACTGTATCAGGAACAAACGTAAAAGACAGGCTATAAAGGTACGGCTCGCAATAATATGTGCTTAATTCAAACTTGTGATATAATATTAAAAAATTGATAACGGAAATTAACAGGAGGAGAAAATGGAAAGACAGAGAGTCACTCGTCTCATTGAATACGTCAACGGACTCAATGACAATTTCGACGGAAGAAAATTATATGCTGAATATAAGAATGAAATCGAAGCCGTAAAGCCTCAGGAGGCCTTCGAGGTTTTTAAAAGCCTGCTGGATGACAATGTACCTCCAAAGGATATTTTGATTTTCTTAGACAAGGCAATAAATGCATTTTACAACAGCCTGATAAATTATAAATGGCAGCGACCATCCAACGATAATTTCTTGAAGGATATGCTTTTGGAAAATGAGGCCTTGGTCAAGAAAACCGATGAAATTAAGTCCCTCATGAAAGCAGGGGACCTTAAGACAAAGAAGGAGAGCATTCTGGAGAAAATTAAAGAGCTGGAAGAGTTTAACCACCACTACCTGAAAAAAGAAAATATATTGTTTCCATACATGGAAAAAAAGATGGATAAGTTTGAGGGACTGAAAATAATGTGGTCATTGCATGATGTTGTGAGAAATCAGATTAAGACTGCAGAAGATGTTCTGGGTGATGAATGCACCACTGAACAGCAGATGAACTCTGCAATTGCAACCTTATTCTTTGGGATTCTAGGAGTTAAGAAAAAGGAAGAGCTCATATTATTTCCGGCAGCAAGCGAGGTGCTTTCTGAAGAAGACTGGGATGAGATGCACAAGCAGAGCCTCGAATACAAATTTCCTTTTATCGGAGAGTCTGTCAATGCATGTGCGGTTTCCGAGGCGGAGAGTGACCTTTTCAGCGACGGAAGGTTCAAGACAGAAACAGGCGAATTGACATTTGATGAAATTCTTATGGTTTTTGGTGCGCTGCCGGTAGATTTGACATTTGTGGATGAGAACAACAGGGTTCGTTTCTTTACAAAGCCTAAAGACAGAATATTTCCACGCTCAGCAGCGGTTATAGGCAGGGACGTAAAGAACTGTCATCCACCGGAAAGTGTCCACGTGGTTGAGGAAATTATTGAGAGCTTCCGCTCAGGCAGAGAAACAACGGCGAAATTCTGGATTAACATGAAGGGAAAAATCATACTAATACAGTACTTTGCGTTGTTTAACAGTTCAGGAAAATACAGGGGAGTTCTTGAGGCTAGTCAGGATATTACCGAAATTAAAAGCCTTGACGGTGAGCGAAGGCTTTTGAAGTGGGAGAGGCAATAAAGAATAAATTGTATAAGAGAGTGATGGCATGGCTTGTGAGATTGAGAAAATCATAGATGAATTAATAAGCAATATTTCAGAAATAAATGAAGTCCAGGCAATTGGCATAAGCGGCGGTAAGATGCAATTTCCTCAAGTCGGGGAAGGTGATATTGATATTTTCATTTATTGTGATACTATACCCTGTATTGAAAAAAGACAAGATGTAATAAATAAATCAGGAGATTGGATACAGGAGAGTAAAGTTAATGCTTTTGAAGGAGGACACTGGGGTAAAGGTGATTTTATTCTTGTAAATGGGGTTGAGACTTGGTTAATGTATTTTACGGTAGATGAAACTCTGACTGATATCAGTTCTATACTCGACGGTGAATATCCTGATAAAATAGATAATTATTATTATCCTATAGGACGCTGTGCAATGTTGAAAAATATAAATGTCTTGTATGATAAAAGCAATTTTTTACATGACTTGAAAAAAAGGCTGTCCGGATATCCTGAAAAATTATCCGAAATCTTTTTGCGGCATCATTTAAATGAACTCGAGGATACAGAAGATTTACAACGCGCTGTAACAAGGAAGGATGTATTATTCTATCATTTCGCGTTAGATATTGCAATTGACCATTTTCTTCAGGCTTTGTTTGCGCTCAATAAAACATATTTTCCAAGCCGGAAGAGAACGCTAGATTTTATTTCAGCTTTCAATATAAGGCCCGAACAGTGCGAAGAAAGGATTCTGGAAGTTATTAGCTCAGGAGGTTTTTCAGAAGGAATAAGTAAATCTTATGAACTTCTGAGTAAGATGGTTAGTGAATTGAAAGAATTATCCGACAGTTAGACGAATACCCTGCCGTGGCAGGGTATTTTTCATCCGTGCATTTATTTAATCCTGTATAACCATTACCGGGCATGTGGCGGCAGCGAGGACCTTCTGAGTGGTGGAGCCTATGAAAAATCTTTCTATATTTGTGAAGCCGCGCCTTCCCATTACAATGAGGTCGAATTTTTCCTTATCAGCCATTTTTACTATTTCATCTGATGCCTTGCCTACAATTACTTTTTTAGTAACAGTGAGGCTTCCGCAGTCGATATTTCTTACAATTATGTCGAGCATTCTG
>DNNV01000259.1 GCA_003497505.1 Clostridiales bacterium
TGTACCCCATTGGTGCAAGCTTATAAGGCAGCACATTACCTGTTTTCTTATTATCCTTGAAATCCTCATAGGCATTTTCAAATCACCAGAATTCCAATAGCAGTAACCATCTGTAAGTTTTACTGTCAGCAGTTCCATTGACATTTCTTTAAATCAACATGGGTTTCGTCTTTCAGAGGAATACCCTCATTGAGAAGCAAGGCACCTTGTTCAGTCCATCCCGGTGCCAGTCTGCCAGCGTGGTTCACTACTCTATGACAAGGATATTCTCCATAATATTCTGCCCTACTGAGGACTTTTCCAACAAGTCTTGCATTTTTATCTCTTCCAATCAGCCTTGCAATTTGTCCGTATGTAGCGACACTACCCTTCGGAATTTCCTCTACAACAGAAAGAATTTCATAAATCAAATCTTCTTCTAAAACTCGCTTCATAGTACCCCTTATCTTCTTGAACTTCTTTTTACTATAGTATATATCAAATGTATTTGAATTTCTACCATCATTTGCTGGGCCGTTTCACATATGCTCTGTTTACAGAGCTGCCCGGACTCCGAGGTTATTACTCTGGGCTTTACCGGTAATAAAAGAAATCAGGCAGTCAAATTTGACTGCCCGATTATCTTACTCAGCTAATTGTTCAACTATATGTTTTGCGGCAATTGCTCCAGTATATACTGATACTCCCATTCCTGTTCCTGAAGAAGGATAGAATTTATTGAATGTATTACCAAAAGTTAATTCTCCTATAGCATATAAATTTGGTATTACTTCATCTTTACTATTAACAACTTCTGTATTTTCTGTTACCTTAAGTCCCGGAATGGATCCTATGAATAAAGGTTTAACTTCCATTGCATAATAAGGAGCTTTTTCTATTCCATTTTCTTTTACAGTTTGAAGCATAGCATCAGCATCAACATCTAACTGAGAAGCTAATTCTTCAATTGTATCAGCTTTTTTAACTATTCCTAATTTAACTCCATTTTCAAAGCCTTCTAAATCACTGTTTGACTGATCACAAATTGCATATGCCATATGATCTGTCTGGTTATTAAATAGAGCTAATGTCTCACCATAGAAAGCTTTCTCTGCTCCAAATTGTTTACCTTCTTTATTTATATATATCTGGCCTTTTCTTGCTATCGCCCCCTCAGCACCATAATAGCCGTAGTTTGGATTATATCCTGTTAATCCCATCATGCCATCACCAACAATTACTGTGTCTAATTCTTTAGTCATTGTAAAGCCATCTCCGGTACTTCCTGCTCCTGTAAAAGCAAACACTGATGCATACTCCGGTTCAAGCTCTTTTATTAAATCTATGTTTCTTGTAAATCCACCAGTTGCAAGAATAACTTTTTTTGCATTAACAGTATATTTACTATCAAGACCTTCAACATTTACCCCTTTTACAGCACCGTCATTCACAACTAATGAAGTTACTTTAGAATTAAGTCTTAATTCAGCTCCATTTTCTTCAGCAATTTTAAACATTGCATCCATTATTTCTTTTCCGCCGTAACTTTCATTATATTTTACGGTTGAGTTTATGCTTGCCCATGCCACAGGCAATTTAGATAAAGGATGACCAAGACTTTTGTTTTCAACATTAACTGTTAATCCATTTTCTATTAAATAATCAAAAGTTTCAGCTGATATTTCATGAATGTTTTTCATCAGATCTTTGTTGAGTGTTGCTTCACCTGATTTTTCCATAAATTCTATATATTCGTCAGCAGAATAGTCTACTCCTACATTTTTGTTTATTATAGAATCTCCAATAGCCCAAATACCACCACCACAAACTCTGGATGATCCTCCTGGATATGCGAGTTTTTCTAAAACTAAAACCTTTAGACCTTCTTGTCTGGCTAATTGAATTGCAGCTGACATTCCTGATGCACCGGATCCAACAATTACTACATCGTATTCTTCAGCAGGTCCATCTTTTAATGCTTTCTTATCAGATGCCACCTTTAACAATGATACATCCGCACCTGCGTCTACAAGCGCCTCTTCAGTTGCTCTGAGTATCGCAAGAGAAGTCATTGTAGCTCCACTTACAGTGTCAACCTTTAATGTTTGTCCTTCCACGATTTTATTAGGAATTATTTCTATTGCTGCATCTGCAATACCTTTAGTATCAACATTATCAACTACATTAACTGTTTTGATGCTAGTATCATCCACTTCAACTTCTACAATTAAATCTCCTCTCATACCCATTGCGGAAGCTTTGTACTTGCCTGGTGTAAATTTAACAACCTTTTCTCCTGCCTCTGCAGGTGTTTGATTTTCGCTTACGTTAGAATTTTGAGTACAACCAGTTATACCAAATACTAAAGTCAATACTAACAAGATACTTATAATCTTTTTCATGTGCCCTCCTAGAAACTGCTACTTTAATTTAATTTTAGATTAATTCCTATTTTGTAGCTGGTGTAGATAGTTCGTCCACCTACAGCAGCTGTTAAAAACAAATATATTATTTAGCGCTTTCTAATGCGATTTTTACTGCTTCCATAATTCCATTGCTTGTCTTAGTCGCACCTGAAACAACATCTACATCAGGAGAATTTGTTTGAACTATTCTTTGCGGAATGTCCTTCAAGGCAGGATCACTTATACCAGCTGTCTCACTATGGCTTAGGATCCTTACTTCTGAAACAACAGAATCTTTTACTGTTACTTCAACCCTGATCATATCGTTCATGCCCTTGCTTTCTCCTGAATAAACTCCATCTTTATACTTTGTATCTGATTTTTCCAAGGAAACATTATCTTTAGCATCATCTGTTTTTACCACATCAGAATTGTACTTTCTTGTGATTCCTTGCGAAGCTGAATCAGCAGCGATTTTACCAGAGTAAATAGCTGTGGCTACTACAGAACCTGTAGAAGGATATTCATTATTTATGAAGTTACCAATAATTAATTCTCCAGTAGCATATAGATTTGGTATTGGCTCATTTTTTGTATTCAATACTTCTGTATTTTCATTTACCTTTAATCCCTTAATCGTTCCTATAATAGTAGGACGAACATCTACAGCATAGAATGGAGCTTTCAATATTGGAGTCATAACTGCATTTGAAATACCAAATTCTCCGTTTTTTCCTTCTTTGTAATCTTCATTATACTGATCTACTGTAGCTTTTAAATTCTCTACATCAACATTTAATTTTTCAGCAAGTTCTTCAATGGAATCTGCTTTTATACTTAAATTTTCAATATTTGCCTTTTCTAAATTAGCAACTAAATCCGGATTTGATGAGTCAAAGAGACCATAGGAAAGTTTATCCTGTATCTTATTTAGTTCTTTATGTACTTCCGCATAATATCTTTTTTCATTGACAAATCTATTTCCATCCTTGTTAATATAAAAGGCTGTTTGTCTAACAAGACTACCAATATCTCCTACATAACCGTAATCTTCGTTCATTCCCCAGATGCCCAAAACTCCATCACCTACTAATTGTGCATCTGCTTTTTTAGCCATGACAATCCCATCACCAGTACTGCCTACACCGGTAAAAGGAATATTGTCCACAAACTCTTTATTGTATTCTTCCATCAATTCACTACTTCTGACAAAACCACCAGTAGCTAAAATAGTTCTTTGAGATAAGATATTGAATGTTTTGCCATCCTTTTCGGCTACGACACCTTTTACTTCACCATCTTTGACAATAAGATCCATTGCAGCAGTATTCATTAGGATTTCCACATTATTTTCTTCCAATAGCTCTTTAAATTTAGCTACTAAAGCCGGACCTTCACCATCTACTGTCAAACATAATAGTTCTGGATAATTAGGCGTTCCCGGAACAAGCTTTTCTTTATTGAAGGGCATCCCTTTATCAATCAGACTGTCAACTGCTTCTCCTGATACATCAATCATTTTTTGAAATAAAGGCTCATTAAAGTTTGTTGCTCCTGCCTTTTCTTTATAATAATTGAGGAGTTCTTCCCCTGTTAATCCTTTTCCGGTACTCTTGTTAATAGAAGAATCAACAGACCACAGATATCCCTTTGATCGAATAGTCGTTCCACCTAGGGCCGGCATCTTTTCCAGTAAAATAACTTTTCCTTTCGTACTCAGCTCTAAAGCAGTCATGAGTCCTGCAGCTCCACCGCCAACAACTACATAATCCGCTTCTTTGTCAAGTGAAACAACTTCTTTCACATCTTCATTGCTAACAGATGCAGCACAACCTGACAATATAGACATAATTAAAACAAAGCTTAGTAATGATATTAATCTCTTATTCTTATGCATAGTTTCCTCCTGATAATATTTATGTTAGAGATATTTTTAGAACACGTTTTAGAACGTGTTCGTTAGTTAAATAATAATCTATCTTATGAATACTGTCAATACTATTTTTTTTAATTATTTTTT
>DNNV01000327.1 GCA_003497505.1 Clostridiales bacterium
CGACACGAATATTAAACAAGCATATGATAATAAATCAGTGCGGAATAATTGCCGCGCTGATTTATTTATTGTTGCTAAATAGTGTCAATATGTATAGAATTATTATATAATGGTATGAGGTGATGACGTGCTGAATAAAAATGATATTAGCTATTTGAAGGAAAAGTTAAGCTTTTGGGATAAACTGAACGAAAATGAAAAGCAGCTTATGATAAACAATACTGCCAAATTTACATATAAAAAGGATGAAATACTGCACAGCGGAGAAAATGAATGTCTGGGACTGATTCTTATAAAAAGCGGAGGTCTTAGAATATATATGCTGTCGGAGGATGGAAGGGAGGTAACACTGTACAGGCTGTCAGCGGGAGACTCATGTGTTATGTCAGCCTCCTGTATATTGAACAGCATAACATTTGAAGTGGTAATTGATGCCGAAACGGATACCGAGATACTGCTTATAAATATTGGAACCTTCAGCAGGTTGAACAATGACAACATATATGTCGAGAACTTTGCATACAAAAATACCGTTGAGAGGTTTTCTGATGTGATGTGGGCAATGGAGCAAATATTGTTCATGAGCTTTGACAAGAGGCTCGCCACATTTTTAATAGATGAAGCATCGAAAAACAGGAGCAATGATATAAATCTCACCCATGAGCAGATTGCGAAATATATGGGAAGTGCAAGAGAGGTTGTATCAAGAATGCTTAAAAATTTTGAATTACAGGGCATGCTTAAAATATCAAGAGGGCTCATCCAGATAACAGACAAGGAAAAGCTGAGAGAGATTATCACGTAAATTTAAAAGTTTTGAATAAAAACACTTGCAATTTATTTTAAATATTATATAATAAACAAAAATGAGTATTTCAGCTATGATTAAAGCTACGATTACTGTATTTCAAAAGAGAGCCGGTGTTTGGTGCAAACCGGTGAAAGACGTAATCTTTCCACTTTAGGAGTTGTCGGTGATGAACCGGAGGATGGTAACCTTTAAATTACTTTCGAGTGGCCGGGAAACCGGCAATTTGGGTGGCAACACGGAATCTTTCGTCCCATATGTGTGGATGAAGGATTTTTTATTTTATATATAATTGGAGGGCATATGTTAGATTTAAGATTTGTAAGAGAGAATCCTGAAATAGTTAAAGAAAATATCAAAAATAAATTTCAGGACAGCAAGCTTCCTTTAGTGGACGAAGTGATTGCGCTGGATATTGAAAGCAGAGAAACAAAGCAACAAGCAGATGCATTGAGAGCAGACAGAAACAAAATATCAAAGGAAATCGGCGGCTTGATGGCTAAGGGTAAAAAAGAAGAGGCCGAGGAATTAAAGAAAAAGGTTACAGAAGAATCTGAGAGACTTGCAGCTCTCGAAGCAAAAGAGGGCGAGCTGGAAGAAAAAATCAAAAAAATAATGATGACCATTCCGAACATAATCGACCCAAGTGTTCCCATAGGCAAAGATGACAGTGAAAACGTTGAGGTTCAGCGCTACGGCGAGCCTGTGGTTCCAGAGTTTGATATTCCGTATCATATAGACCTGATGGAAAAATTCAGCGGAATTGATTTGGAAAGTGCCAGAAAGGTAGCAGGCAACGGATTCTACTACCTTATGGGAGATATTGCAAGATTGCACTCTGCAGTTATATCGTATGCCAGAGACTTCATGATAGCCAGAGGCTTTACATACTGTATTCCTCCATTCATGATACGAAGCGAGGTTGTTACAGGAGTAATGAGTTTCGCGGAAATGGATGCCATGATGTATAAAATTGAAGGCGAAGACCTGTATTTGATAGGAACCAGCGAGCATTCAATGATTGGTAAGTTTATTGATACAATACTTCCGGAAGAATCTCTTCCTCATACACTCACAAGCTACTCTCCGTGCTTCAGAAAAGAAAAGGGAGCTCACGGTCTTGAGGAAAGAGGAGTTTACAGGATACATCAGTTTGAAAAGCAGGAAATGATTGTTGTATGCAAGCCTGAGGACAGCATGATGTGGTATGAGAAGCTGTGGCAGAATACGGTTGATTTGTTCCGTTCGCTGGATATACCTGTGAGAACTCTCGAATGCTGCTCGGGAGACCTGGCAGATTTGAAGGTAAAATCAGTGGATGTTGAGGCGTGGTCACCGAGACAGAAAAAATATTTTGAGGTGGGAAGCTGCTCCAATTTAGGAGATGCTCAGGCAAGGCGTTTAAAAATTCGTGTAGCAGGAGAGGATAGCAAATACTTTGCTCATACATTAAACAACACGGTTGTGGCTCCGCCGAGAATGCTTATAGCCTTTTTAGAAAACAACCTTAACGCAGACGGAACTGTAAAAATACCTGCAGCATTGCAGCCATACATGGGCGGAATGAAGGTTATGAAATAAATGCTTAAAAAAATAAACGAGAAAAACGGTGACGAGCTTTCCGTGCTTGGATTTGGATGTATGCGCCTGCCTTCGGATGAAGCAAAGGCAGTAGAGCTAATTCGTAAAGCTATTGAAATGGGCGTGAATTATTTTGATACCGCATACATATATCAGGCAGGCAAAAATGAGACATTGCTGGGAAAAGCACTGGAAGGGGGATACCGAGAAAGAGTAAAGGTTGCAACAAAGCTTCCACCGTACATGGTTAACAGCCTTGAAGGTTCAAAAAAAATATTTTCCACACAGCTCTCGAGACTTAGGACGAGATATATTGATTACTATCTCATCCACATGCTTACAGACAAGGCAATGTTTGATAAGATGGTGAACCTTGGTGTTATGGAGTGGCTGGAGGAAGAAAAAAGCAACGGGACTGTCAAAAATATAGGTTTTTCCTTTCACGGAAGCAAGCTTGATTTTGAGCTCATAGTCAGAGCATATAATTGGGATTTCTGCCAGATACAATACAATTATCTGGATGAAAATAATCAGGCGACCAGGTCCGGTCTGGAGCTTGCCTACTCCTTGGGTATTCCTGTGATTATTATGGAACCTCTCAGAGGAGGAAAGCTTGTTACTAACTTACCCGAAGGTGTTATCAATGCTTTCAGCAGCTATAAGGCAGACAGATCCCCTGCAGAATGGGCACTGAGATGGATATGGAACCATAAGGAAGTCAGTGTAATTCTATCGGGAATGAACAGCATGGAGCAGCTGAATGAAAATGTGCGCATTGCAGATGACGCTGAACCGGGATCTTTGACAGATGTAGAGCTTTCTATATTTGATGATGTCAAGAAGATAATGTCCGAAAAAACCAAGGTCCCATGTACCGCATGCGGGTATTGCATGCCATGTCCCTATGGAGTGAACATACCTGGGTGTTTCTCTAGCTATAATGATAAATATCTGCTGGATGACAGGCTGTACAAATGGAAATACCTTCAGACGTTAGGAGGCATGTCGGTGACATCTGCATTTGCTTCTCAGTGCAGGGAATGCGGAAAATGTGAGTCCCACTGCCCACAAAAAATAGAAATAAGAAAAGAATTAAAAAAGGTCAGCAAGGAAATGGAAGGGCCGATTCTTAGGACGGCAGTCAAAGCAGCAAGAAAAGTCATGAAAATAAGATAAATCATGGATGAGTTATATGCTCCACTTATTGTAGACAGATGAAAAAACTGTACTGTAAGGAGGAGCATATTTATTTTGCATCTCATCGAACATATGTTTGACAGCGTTA
>DNNV01000394.1 GCA_003497505.1 Clostridiales bacterium
TCTAAATAATTATAAGGCAGGCTCAAAAGAAGCTGCCAAGGAGGAAAATAATGATTAAAGCTAAAAGAACACTTGCATTGGCACTTGCTCTCTGCATGACACTTATTTCTGCAGCATGTGAGAAAAAAACGGAAACAGTGGGAGAGGGCGTAAAGGCTAAGGTTAACGATACAGAAATATCACAGCAGGAATACGACGAGCATCTTGCTGTTTATAAAAAAATGGTTGAAACACAGTATGGCGCAGACGCATGGAACCAGGAAATTTCCCCCGGACAAACTCTCGGTGGATACTACGAAAGTACATTGCTTGACCAGCTGATAATGGATATTCTCATGACCGATGCAGCTGCTAAGGAAGGAATTACCATGACTGATGATGAACTAAATGAAGAGTTGACTAATTTCAAGGCGTATTTATCTACTGACGAGCAGTACAAGAGCTTTTTGGAAGGCTACGGTATGTCAGAGGAATACCTTAAGAAATCACTGAAAAACGAATATCTCATAAACCATTATCTTTCAGTGAAGATTGAGAATCTCCAGCCTACTGATGAAGAGCTGAAAACTCTTTTCGATGATATAAAAATGAACGAGCAGCTCAGAGCGAGTCACATACTTGTGGAAACAGAAGAAGAAGCAAAGAGCATTATAGACAGAGTGAACAAAGGTGAGAGCTTTGAAGAGCTGGCAAAGGAGCTGTCTGTTGATAAAACAAGCGGAGCCAACGGCGGTGATTTGGATTATTTCAAATACACAGATATGGTACAGCCATTTTCACAGGCGGCTTTTGCCATGAATGTGGGAGAAATGAGCGAGCCTGTTAAATCTGAATTCGGATACCATGTAATTAAAGTTACGGATAAAAAGGTTGACAGCGAAATTACTCCGGAATCAAAGAAAATGGACTTAACGGAGCTCTATAAATCCCAGAAATATGAGAAGCTTATGGAAACGTTAAAAGACGAAGCAAAAATTATTAAAAATTAAAAAATGTTATATGTTGTAAAAAGTTGTTGCTATTTATAAAAAGTTCCATTATAATATGTATGATATTTCCAATAAATCTGTAAACTATTCAGGATAAAATCTATTAAAGTGCAAATAATAGAAAATATTAAAAGAAATGTCATATAAATAAAAATATGCAATTGGAGGCACAAAAGTATGAAAGCAACTGGAATTGTCAGAAGAATTGACGATTTGGGAAGAGTGGTTATTCCTAAGGAAATTAGAAGAACGCTGAGAATCAGGGAAGGAGATCCCTTAGAAATATTTACTGACAGGGAAGGAGAAATAATCCTTAAAAAATATTCACCAATAGGTGAGTTGACTGAATTCGCAGGAGAATATGTTGAATCCTTGTTTGAAACGACAAGACATATTGCAATAATAACGGATCGTGACGGAGTAATAGCAGTATCAGGAAGCTCAAAAAAGGATTACACCGAAAAAAGATTGAGCCCTGAGCTTGAAAAGATAATTGACAGCAGAGAAATTTATATGACAAATTCTAATGCTAAGCCAATTAGAGTTACAGCAAATGAATTTAACCCAGATAATTATACAAGTCAGGTTATAGCTCCAATATTAGTTCACGGTGACCCCATAGGAGCAGTATTGCTTCTGTCAAAGGACAAAGCGGCCAAAATGACGGAAATAGAAGAGAAGCTCATTAAGACTGCAAGCATATTCTTATCAAGACAGATGGAAAATTAATAGTAAAGTAAGCTAACCCCGTTTTCGGGGTTTTTTTTGATTTTTTTGAAAACAGATGGCAGGCAACAGCAGAATGCATCGTGATAACGTTTTGACTTTATGAGATAATTGGCGTATAATTATATAATACTAATCCTCATTAAAAAGTTCCATTAGAGAGGATTATTATATACTGCTTTCCACTGTTATGGGCATTATTTGCCCATGTTTTTAAAATAGGAGCAGTATAAATCCTATATTGCAGGAGGCACAATATGAACATAAGATTTTTAGGAGCCGTGAAAGGTGTAACCGGTTCAAGTCATTTAATAGCATACAAGGACAAAAAGATACTTCTTGACTGTGGAATGTACCAGGGCAGGGATGAGGACCTGAATTTAGATGAATTTGAGGTAAATCCGGCAGAAATTGATTACCTGCTGCTTAGCCACGGCCACATAGATCATACCGGAAGAATTCCGTTATTGGTTAAAAAGGGCTTCAAGGGCGAAATATATTGCTCAAAGCCTACATATGATTTGTGTGAAATAATGCTTATAGATTCAGCTCACATTCAGGAAACAGAAGCCGAGTGGAAGAGCAAAAAAGCTCTGCGTCAGGGAAAAAAGGCTGTTGAGCCAATGTATACCCAAAAAGATGCGGCAGACAGCTTTCAGTATTTCAAGCCGGTTCAGTACAGCCAGATTATAACCATTGAAGAAGGTCTCACTATAAGATTTAATGATGCGGGGCACATACTCGGCTCATCTATCATAGAAATGTGGTTTGAAGAAGGAGGAGAAAGTGTTAAGCTTGTTTATTCCGGCGATTTGGGAATGCATGACAAGCCTCTTTTGAGCGATCCTTCCCTCATAGAAAAAGCGGATTATGTAATTATGGAAGCGACCTATGGCAACAGGGTTCATGATAATATTGAGCAGAGAACCGAAGAGCTCATAAATATAATTTTAAAAACAGCAAAGAGAGGCGGAAGCGTAATTATTCCTTCATTTGCAGTAGGAAGAACTCAAGAACTCATATATGAGCTTAATAAATACTATGACAGCCATCTGGACAAAATGGGAACGAAAGAAAACGAGCTGAAAAAGATACCGGTTTATGTTGACAGTCCTCTTGCTGCCAAGGCTACAGAGGTCTTCAGAAAGAATGCAGGCGTATTTGACAGTGAAGCCAGAAGCTTCATTATGTCAGGTGACGACCCATTAGATTTTGAAAACCTGCATTTTACACACAGTGCAGAAGAATCAAAGGCACTGAACTTGTCAACAGAACCAAAAATCATTATCTCCGCCAGCGGTATGTGCGAGGCAGGAAGGATAAAGCACCATCTGAAGCATAACCTGTGGAGAAAGGAAGCAAGCATTGTATTTGTAGGATATCAGGCAGAGGGTACGCTTGGCAGAAGAATAATGGATGGAGAAAAGGTTGTTAAGGTTCTTGGAGAAACCATCAATGTCAAAGCAGAGGTGTACAATGTAGAAGGATTTTCAGGTCATGCTGATAAGCCTGCGCTGTTAAACTGGCTGAGGGGATTCAAGGAAAAACCAAAGACAGTCTTCATAGTGCACGGTGAAGAGGAGTCAAAACGCAGCTTTGCAGAGGATGTTAAAAAAGACCTTGGTATAAACTGCATCATTCCCGAATACAATGTTGATTATGAAATAAAGAATTATGAGGCGGTTGAGCAAATACATGTTGAGCAGGTAAAAGGTGTAAAATCTGAACGCACAAGAGGAGCAGTGAATGAAAAGCTGTTGAAGGACCTGACTGCAGAAATTGAGGAGCTCAGGAAGACATTTGATGTTGCGGCAAAAAGAGCTGAAAAGTATCTTGAAGAAAATATTGATATTGAGAATTACAAAAAAATCAATAATTCCATCATTGATTTGGAAAATGAAATAATCAATCTCACAATGCTTACAAACAAATAACGGCATCAGGAGAGTGAAATGAAAACACTGGCCATAGTCAGCTATACCATCGAGTCGGTAAACAGCTATTATAATCAAATAAGAAGCTTACTTTCCGACAGAATAACCATACAGAGATACTGCCTTGAGGATATAAAAAATCTGAAGGAAAGGAAAATTTCCGCAGATGTTCTTTTGATACCCTCGTACCACCTTTTAAAAAAGATTAAGGGCTGCGTAAGCAGGAATACGGAGCTGTTGTTTGCAAGCAGGACACTTTCTAAAGCAGGAATGGATAAAATAAACAGCATTAAAAAGGGTTCAAATGTGGTACTCATAGATGAAAGCCCTGAAATGGCAGAGCAGATTATTTCGATAATTTATCAGCTCGGAGCGAGGCATATTGAGTTAAGCTCCTATTGGTCCAACGTAAGCACAAAGGATGATGAATGCATTTTTATTGTGCTGGGACAGTCTGATTATGTTCCGGCACATGCAGGAGAAATAATCAATGTGGGAAACAGCCTTTTAGACATAAATTCGATTATTGACGTGGGAATGAAGTTCGATTTGCTTTCAGTTCTGGACAAGCAGGACGTTGTGAGGAGCTATACGGAAATTGAAACTGCCAACTTCGGTCTGCTGAAGATATTGGGGCTCACAAACAGCCGTGAAAGTCAGCTGGACATATTGCTTCAAACTATCAATGCGGGAGTTATCGGAGTGGACAACGGCGGCGAGATATTTTTGTACAATGAAAATGCAAGGGATATAATAAAGAAGGAAAACGAAAGCGTCCTC
>DNNV01000299.1 GCA_003497505.1 Clostridiales bacterium
TCCTAGTGAAATATATCGGTGTGGTGAATGCAAAACACCTTTAATTAAGTAAGATAATCATGAAACTATTATTAATAAATATATTTATTGTCGGGCCTTTAATTGCTAAATATATGGCTCATCAAGATACTGCAATTTGGAAGGATATGCGTGATGGATAAAGGAAATCTGGTCAAATTAGTTGAAGTAGATAATGACTTTATTATATGTCTAAAATATGCAACGACTGATAATTTTACAGGTAAAAAGATATATAATTCAGGTGAATGTTGGATAGACAGGCACACTGCAGAAATTTTAATAAAGGCTAAGAATATATTTAAGGATGCGGGATACAGGGTTAAAATCTGGGATGCATACAGGCCTATCAGTGCACAGGCTAGGTTTTGGGAAATAATGCCTGACAATAATTTTGTGGCAAGACCGCCTGACATGAGTAAGATAAAAGAATTCAGACCGACTCACATGAATGGCCTCTGTGTGGATATTACTTTAACTGATTTAGACGGAAATGATATAGTTATGCCATCTGAATTTGACGATATGACTGAAAGAGCTTCACTGGAATGCACAACGACTTCAGAAGAAGGAAGAAAAAATGCGACATACATGAAAGAAGTTATGGAAAGTGTAGGCTTTTTAGCATATAAAAACGAATGGTGGCATTTCTACGATGTAAGCACCGAACCCACACCATTTATGGATTTTCAGATTTAAGTGGATCAGAAATCCTAAGAGATCACTCATCCAGCATCTTTAGCCTGGCAAGTCTGTCAAATTCCGGAATCGACAATGAATATGCTTCAAAAAACACATTGGTATATGATCTTGCCAGAGGAATTTCGGCGCCTGACACAAGTTCTATTTTGCTTGTGTCTTTGCTAACCTTGTGTATTTTACGCACATTAAATACATTCACCATATATCCGTTGGAGCATCTTACAAAATGTTTTCCGTTAAGCTCGTTTGCTACGTTGCTCATGCGTTTTGATACAGTTTCAGTGTCGCCGTTTTTAAGGTGAATTATGGTTTTACCGTTTTCGGCATTGATATATTCTATATCCTCGTGACGAATTTTGAGTTTAGTTTTTATAATATATTCCCCGTGTGGGCAGGTGCCGGACAGGTCGTGATTTTTAAGCAGTTTTTCTTTAATTTCATCCGGGGTTGGAGGAAAGCTCATGCTTCCGAAAATCAGGTGTGAATCATTCGCATCGCTGTAGCTTCTGATTATATATGACGTCATATTGTCTATGCATGCTATAAAAAGCCTGAAGTCATTGTCAAACAGATAACTTTTTATAAATTCCGGTGAATTTGAGGCGTCATAAAATTCAAAGGAAATATTGTTTTCCATAAGCGGGGATGTTAATGCATCTCTGATAATTTTTTGGTCTTTAAGTCTGCCATATAGGGCTATTTTCAACATAAATATCATTCTCCTGTAGGTAGTAGGTTATTGTGCATCATTACTTCCATATTTTAGATCCAAGCTCTGACAAGACAAGAGCTTTGAAATAATTTGCGAAGCCGGCTTTTGATAAAGGGATTACTGCACCCGATTTCAGCTGCACCGCATTCCGGGCAGTCAGCATATTTATACTGAAGAGATTTATCATATATCTATTGCTGCATTTAAAAAAATAACTTCTATCCAGCTCTCGTCTTATCTGAGTTAAGCTTTTTGCTGTTTCTATGGTATCCCCGTTATTCAGATGAATAAAAGTCTTTCTTTTTTTTCTGTGAATATATTCTATTTCCTCGTGCAAAATCTTATGAATATTCTCACCCTTCCTTGAAAGATAGGTTCCGTAAGGACAAGAGCATGTTAATGGATGATTTTTTATGGGCATTTTATCAAGCGCATCATATGTCAGGGGGAATTCAACGGTTCCGCTGACATAACGTGAGGTTTGGAGATTGTAGTTATTGTATATTTTGAGCATATATGAGATTGTCTTGTTCCGGCATATCATATAAAGATTGAAGCCCTTAAACAGAGAATCCTTTATAAATTTCGATGAATCATAAGTCTCATATATTATTTCAAATCTAACTTTATTTTTATTAAGATGCTGAGACAATACCTCCTTCATCTGCTTTCGCTCTGCGGTGCTGCCATATAATACAATTTTGAACATTGCTCTCATCCTTTACTTTATTTATATGTACAACCATGGTATGTGGCAGCGCATGTCTTGCTATAATTATGGGGATCTTGCACAAATAAATTGTACATTTAATTGATGAATATTAATGTTTAAAGGTTGCATAATAATCGAAAATTTTTTGACGTAGGTCCTTTAACAAGAATCTGTATATTTCAATGATAAATTTTCACCCTAAATATGTTTTTCAAGGTTTGGAAAAGATAAAGCATAAAATGTCGTAAACTACGTGAAATATTTTTGCATAATTATTACCTCTGCCTTGATGTACAACCCATAGTATGCAGCAATACTTTGCTACAAGTATCTCTATATACTATATAGCATGAACTACGGATTTTTACGGATGTATTTTGATAAAATTCCATTCTCACGCACTTATGCCTGTTTCCCCGTTTTTGACAAATTATTGCTAATTTGCCTTATCTGTTGAAAACACCTGCCTTATGGTATATAATGGATTAAGATATTAGAAAACAAGCCATTATTCTCATGATGGCAATCTGCAAAATAGATGTATTTTAAAAGGAGGCAACATATGCTGGAAAAGGGAACAAAGGCACCTGAATTTATATTGAAGGATAAGGACGGAAACGAAGTAGCACTGTCAGACTTTGCAGGGAAAAGGGTTGTGCTGTATTTCTACCCAAAGGACAATACTCCTGGGTGTACAAAGCAGGCTTGTGGATTTGCGGGTATGTATGATGAATTTATTGAGTTGGACGTACCTGTTATAGGAGTGAGCAAGGACAGCTCGGCATCTCATCAGAGGTTCGTAGATAAATATAATCTGCCATTTATTTTGCTTTCGGACCCGGTGCTTGAAGTAATCAAAGCATACGATGTATGGAAAGAAAAGAAGCTTTACGGCAAAACAAGTCTGGGTGTTGTGAGGACGACATATATCATTGATGAAAACGGAATTATAGAAGAGGTTATGCCGAAGGTGAAGCCGGACACCAATGCCGCAGATGTGCTTAAGTATTTAAGGAGCCGGGAGTAGCTTGCCTATTCCTCAGGGCTATCGGTGAAATTCATGTTCAGCTTTTTTAACAATCGCAAAAATGTTTCTTTTTCTTCTTCTGTAAATCCCTTATATGCTGTTTCATTTATCTGGGCTGAGATGGCGTCGAATTTAGGTTTTAACTGGCGGCCCTGCTCTGACAGAACAATATAGGTAACCCGTTTATCCGTCTCGTCCTGAACTTTTTCAATATACCCCAGCTGCAATAATTTATTGATTAAGGGTGTAACGGTGGATTTATCCTTGCCTATCAGCTTGGCAATTTTATTCATGGCAAGCTTACCGCCGTTATTATATAAGGCAGTTAGAATATTCCCGTGGGAAGTAATAATATCGTTCATGCCGTGTTCTGTGAGCTTGTGCTCAAGGAATTTCAGCATTTTTTTTCGTGTTCTGCTTATAAAATATATTATATATTTGTCATTCATATTAATTCCTCCGTAAATATTATATATGATTTTATCCAAAAATACAATATGGTTTGACATCAAACTGAATTAATGCTACAATAGTTTGATGTCAAACTTTTTTAGAATCGGAGGAAATGTATGGAGTTAAATATGAAAGAAACATTCAAGGCATTAGTTGTCAGGGAACAAAGCAACGGCTCTTTCCAAAGAAGCATTGAAAGCATGGAAGCTTCCTCACTGCCCGACGGAGAGGTTACCATAAAGGTAGAGTATTCAAGCTTGAATTATAAGGACGCTCTTTCCTCAATAGGCAACAAAGGCGTAACAAGAAAGTATCCTCATACTCCCGGCATTGATGCTGCAGGAATTGTGTTAAGTGACACATCAGGGCAGTTTGAACCGGGCCAGCAGGTGATTGTTACAGGCTTTGACTTTGGAATGAACACCCACGGCGGATTTGGAGAATATATAAGGGTGCCTGCAGGATGGGTCATACAGCTTCCTGAGACTCTTTCAATGAAGGAAAGCATGATTTATGGAACGGCAGGATTTACGGCGGCATTATCCGTTAACAAGCTTGTTAATTATGGAATTAAGCCGGAGGATGGACCAATATTGGTAACGGGTGCAACAGGCGGCGTGGGCAGCGTGGCTGTTTCCATTCTTCACAAGCTGGGCTACAGTGTTACAGCGTTAACAGGAAAGGCACAGGCAAAGGACATGCTGATAAAATCAGGAGCAAAGAGTATTATATCCAGAGAAGAACTGCTTGAAAATGCACACAAGGCCCTGCTTAAGGAACAATGGGCAGGGGTAATTGACACAGTAGGCGGAAATATTCTTGAGGCGGCCATAAAGTCCACAAAATATTCCGGTTGTGTAACCTGCTGCGGAAATGTGGCATCACCATCCTTGGCCATTACCGTTTATCCGTTTATTTTGCGCGGTATTGCTCTCCTAGGTGTTGATTCCGTTGAGTGCCCAATGCAGATTCGTAAGGAGATATGGCAAAGGCTGGCAGGCCAGTGGAAGCCTGAAAATCTGGAAAGCAATTCCCGAGAAATATCTTTGCCGGAGATCAGCGAAAATGTTGACCTGATGCTGAAGGGTCAGTTGACGGGACGTACTGTAATTAATTTGAATAAATAGTAAGGCTGATTTTATTAAAACCCATGCTTGCACGCAATATTGTGTGCAAGCACGGGTTTATATGATGATACAAAAATTATCAATTGGCATTAATTCTTTAAAAATATCCGAAATATCTCTTCTGAACTACTGCCTGCTTCACCCAGTTAATAAGGGTAATAAAATCAAATACAGGAAGTCCGGTTGCCCTTTGGATGTCGCTGGCATATGGCGGAAGATCACTGCACTCCAAAAGTATTGCCCCTATGTCCGGTCTTTCATTAACCAGCCTCTGTGCTGTTTCAGCCAGGTCTCTTGTCAGCCATTCATTGTCCAGTTGTGTCTGCCCCCACCGAATGGGCGCAAAGCTTTCCAGATTGCCGATATTCTGAATCACGCAGTCATTTATATCAACCCCGACTTTCTTAAGCAGTGCATCGTTTAAATTTTCTCCGCTTGCCGCAAATACTGCTATCTTTTGTGAAGGCTTCAGCCCAAGCTTAATCAGAGGTATTTGGCACAGACTGGATAGAAACACAGGCACATCTACAGCCTCTGCTACCTGTCTCTGAAAATGAGCGAAATAACCGCATGCGCTGATAATGGCACGTACGCCATCGGCTTCCAGCTCCCTTGCGGCGGCAATTATTTCAGCTTCTATTTCCTGCGCCCCCACAAACAGAAGCTCTATATCGAAATTCACTTTTTTATATAATATCGGAAAATCATAGGTAGTGGCATTTGCCACATTGCCTGGTAGCTTTGGATATACCAGGTCTACCGCAATAATTCCAATTGGGTGTCCTGCCGTATATGTGGCAGGAACCGTATGTGTTTGATAAATATCTCCGGGTGTATGTAAAATTCCTTTCCAGCTCACAGCATTCCTCCTTATTTTTCCGTATAAACTCCCTCATGCAAATATGCCAGCAGCTGTTCTTTGTCTAAATGGCCTATTCCTAAATCATCAAGAGTCATACCTTCCTTATAGTAATCATGTCCGGTCATTACCGACGCCAATGTAATCATACTGTCTATAACCTTTGTTTCCACACCGTATTTCTTGCCCAGCTCGTGATAAATATGGCAGCCAACAGGGACGTCCTCTGTAATATAACGGCTGTGAACTGTAAACGGTCCTGTACCATAAGCAGTTTCATATTGCTCGTCAAATGGAACGATGCAATCCTCACCCATGTATTCAGGTCCTAAGATGCTTGTTCGGGATAAGAAATTCTTCTTGGGAAATTCCTGAACACTTACGCCTATTGCCTTTGCCAGCTCTAATTCCTCCAGATAAAAGGAATACTGAACCTCCGCAATAGAAGGACAATATGCATGGCTGTAAATAGAATATGTGTACTTGTCATTGCCTCCGAATATTCTTCCCCAGTTTTCCATAACACCTACCCCCAGCAATGTACCAGGGCAGTGAAGAACAGGATTCACATTGCTGAATCCGACATCCAATACCGTATTGCCGCCGGATGGGCCGTCTCCCTGAGTAATTGCATCAAAGCATCCGAGATACTTAGTGCTCTCCAGAAAATCAGCCTGGTCGGTTGTCGGAAGCGCTGCTCCTCTCAGGGTTATGGCACGGTACACCAAGAATATCTCAGAGGTCATGACTCCTCCCTCGGTAACAACGCGTGCGCCATAAGGAGCGCTTGACCAGCCGCCGATTATAACCTTCTTTTCACATCCCAGCTCCCTCATTTTCTTCCTTAGCTTCAAGGACCCGTAGTTGTCAGGAATGATATGAATAATCATGCCATCCTCCAATACAGGAACCAGCTTTTCAAAAAAGATATCATGAGCAATAGAAGGAACAGCAACAATGATTATTTTGGCTCCCTTCACACATTCAGCCACATCAGTTGTTATCATATCAAAATGTGCTGTGCCGGTGCGCTTGAATCCATATTTATTCTTCTCATTTCCCTTCAGTGTAATGCCTGTCCTGTCCACATAAGCAAGAGTACTGGACGCATACGGCTCCAAATCACAGATTCTTACATTATTTCCTC
>DNNV01000338.1:0-3760 GCA_003497505.1 Clostridiales bacterium
GAATCCGGTGTACTTGATGTCGAGATCAATTGACCTTCTCTCAGGCTTGTCAAGAATTGTACAGATTTCAACTGATTCAGGCCCTCTCGACCTCAGGTTATCCACGAGGTATGACAATGTCAATCCGGAATCTATGATATCTTCAACTATGAGTACATGTTTTCCTTCTATACCTGTATTTAAATCCTTCAGTATTCTCACAACTCCCGAAGATTTCGTTTCAGAGCCATAGCTTGATATTGCCATAAAATCAATATCCAGCGGAAGATCTATCTTTCTCATGAGGTCGCTTACAAATATTACAGCTCCCTTGAGAACACATACAAGAAGCAACTCCTTGCCTTTGTAATCCTCAGTTATTTTTGTGCCAAGCTCTGCGATTTTCGCCTTTAGAGCTTCCTCTGAAATTAGTATTTCCCTTATATCTTTATTCATCAATGCTGCTCCTCCAAGTAATGTTTAATATTTTTTTTGTTGAATCTGACACTTTGTAGCTGTTGTGAATCCTAAAGCCTTCAAGCCATAATATATTATCGTCGTCGGCGATTATAATTCTGCTTTCTCTCTCCTCGGCGGGAACCTTCATGTCAATGAAAATGTCCTTTATTTTTTTTCTCCCCGCCATGCCACAGGGTATCATGGAATCACCGGGACGTCTGTTTCTCACAACCATGTCTCCTTTTACAAGCCCGTAGTCCAAGCTTATACTCATGTCATCATCACCCTTGTATTCCAAAATATCCAGAATTCTGCATGTTATCATCTTTCCGACCTCTGGAATAGACAAAGAATGGTTCAGTATAATATTATATTGAAAATTTGGAATATTTTCAACAATTTTATTAATTATAAAATTACCGTAGCTGATTTCGGCAGTAAATCCCTGGGATAAATCAATTTTTTTTCCCGTGCTGCCTGTTCGCATAAAGTCCACGGCATAATCTATGTGCTTCATTTCAACGTTTACCGTATTGCCCTTCAATTCCTCCACGGCACGCCTTACAATCCTGCCGGCCTCACCTTTCTCCATATCCCTGAGTACACCCAGGTCCAACACGACCCGCTCTTTTTCCTTTTTTACAAGCACATCATTAAATTTAAGCTCCACATACTTTTCTATTATCTTTTTGTCTCTCTCCATGGCCTCGGACATCCTGTACAGCGTTTCCTGTATGCCCGGATTGAAATTTTTTTCAAGATACGGAATAAGGTTGAGCCTTATTTTGTTCCTTCCGTAAATATCGTGCAAATTTGTTTTATCGGTGCAATATTCATAATTATTTTCATGGAGGTATTCAAGCACCTCTTTTTTTGTTACATTGAGCATGGGTCTTATTATGTAGTCCCGTTCAAATAACATTGCGCTCAAACCGTCAATTCCGGTGCCTCTTATGATTCTCTGAAGAACCGTTTCCGCCTGGTCGTTAAGGTTGTGAGCAACAGTCAGCTTACCTCCTCCGATTTCTTTCAGGTTATCCCTGAAAAAACTGTATCTGAGTATTCTACCTGCTTCCTCTTCCGTAACCTTCAACTCCCGTGCATAATCACCGGCGTGCTTCCTTTTCACAAAGAGCTTTATGCCGTATTTTTCGCAGAGCTCTCTCACAAACTCCTCATCGTGCAGTGCATCCTCTCCGCGGTACATATGATTTATATGAGAAGCATACAAATTAAAACTTAATATTTCCTTTAATTCTCTCAGGTTGTGAAACAAAAAAACCGAATCAGGGCCTCCTGACAGCCCTATAAGTATATTATCCCCGGTTTTTATTAAATCTTTATCCAAAATATTTTGTTTGATTAAATTATTCATAACTTCCTCTATTTATTGCACGATATAAATTATACCACGAAACAGAAAAATTAAAACACCTTTTTTATTTTAATACTATTCGCACAAAAGGCACCCTAAGGTGCCTTTTGCTTTTATTTTTTTTGCTCATTTCTCTATCCTATTTTTGTAACAAGCACGGTCATATCGTCCATGACCGTGTCCTGTCCACGGAGAGCATAGCTCAGTATTGAATTTGCTATTATCTGAGGGTCTTTGCCGGTGAGTGTTTCAAGGTACCTATCCAGTGATTTTTTTTCGTCAAAGGTTATTGAGTCTGTTATTCCGTCGGAAACCATTATTATTATGTCCCCGATTTCTATTTTCTTTTTGAATGAGCTGTATTCAAAATTATCTACTATCCCCATGGGAAGGCTTCTTCCCGATATTTTATCCACAGTCTTTCCGCTGATTATGTATGTAGGTGCTGCCCCTGCCTTGTATAGCCTCATTTCTCTCGAGCTGTAATCTATTATGCTGAAATCCACCGTGACGAATCTCTCGTCTCCCAATTTAATCATCAGGATCGAATTCAGTGTCCTTAATATCTGCTCTTCTGAAAAGTCAGTGTATAGAAACTTTGAAAGAAGGTCCACAGCCCCGGTGCTCTCGTTATATGCCTCTTCTCCTGAACCCGTGCCGTCGCATAGAACGGTGTAATATCTATCAGCTCTTCCCGCATGTGCAAAGCTGTCTCCGGAAACCTTGCTTCCATCCTTTACCGCCGTGGCACTGTATGTCCTTATTTTTACTCTTTTGATGCTCTTGAATCTCAAAACATAATAATTTTGCGAAGGAATAACCCAGTCTGTGCATTTAAGCCTTACACCACATACATTCCGCACAATTAACTCCACGGCCCTCTTCGCCTCGTCACAGGTTCTCTCTGTTTTGACCGTAACGCTGAGTACGGTTGAATCCTTGTCAGGTGACAGAACCTCAAAGAATTTAACCTGCATATTCTGCCACAGAAGCTGTTCCTTGATTTTGATCTTTGCCTTGTCTGTAAAGATATTTAAATATTTTGATTTTCTGTAGTCATCGATATTTTTTATTTGTCTTTCTTCCGACTGTTTTATGGGAGATTGTCCTGCAATGGCAGCTTCCTCGCTCATAATCTTACGTTTTTCTCTCTTAGCTCGGTGCAGGCTTCCTTTTTTCACGCCAGATTTTATAAGCTTTATTCTTTTTATCCCCTCATTTGCCAGCACTGTTGCGCTGAAAACAAATATTGTTTCAAATATTATGAGCATAAATCCGTTAATATTGAATCCGTCCGCCAGAAGTATGGTTAATTTTGAAATCAGAAGCACAACTGATGCATATCCTGCCGCAACGAGAATCGATTTTTTCTCTTCTTTGAAATTCAAAAAATAAGCGTAGACGGCAATCAGCATTATTACATACACAAAATTAAGCTGGACTGTGAGCACTGCAGCAACCACCGCTGCCAGCATCACTGCCGAAGGCCCCATTGTGTAGCAGTACGAACACAGTATTACAATTGCAAAGGGAAATATTTCATCGATTATATTTTGCCTGGCAATAAAAAAGCACACCGCAAAAACCAGCCAGTTTTCTCGGATGTGCCTGAGCTCTTTTTTTAAAATTTCACTAAAAATGCTTAAATCGTATTTTTTCTCATTTGTTTTACCAATCATAATTTCCACCCCTTCACATATATGGTAGCAGAAACTGATTGTAAAATGCTGTCAAACTTTGTGTATTATTTCAGTTTTCCAAATCTTCTTTTGAGCCTATTCCCTGAATAAGCTTGTTGTCATTTTTATTTTTATCTATGTATATGATTTCATTTGGCTTAACCATTTTATACTGGTCGCGGGCTATTTTTTCTATAAGCTCAAGAAGTGCTTCCTCATCATTCATCTTTTCCACATCTTCCTTGAGCTCTCCCGCCTTCTTTGCTAC
>DNNV01000338.1:3927-5861 GCA_003497505.1 Clostridiales bacterium
ACCTCAGCCTTCTCCACATTTTTCTGCTCTATTGACTTGTTAAGGTCATTAAGCATCTGGTATTGATTAAATGCGGTGTATGCAAAATATAAAACAAAAACTGAAAACAGGAAATTAATGACATTAAACTTTCTTTTTTTCTTTTTTGGAGCCGCCGCCTCGAACTTCTGCTGTCTTCTCAGCTCTTTTATTTCTTTTTCCTGTCTTCTGAAATCATCGTTGTTTATTTTTTTCTTCAAGGCTATTATTTTTTGTTCTTCGTTCAAGTTGCTTTGCTCCTTTCTTCTTTTGTTTTGCCCGACGCCTGTTCTTTTTACGGGCATTATTTCTTTCATTATATACCCTTCTGCGGTTTTTTAAAACCTTTTTAACTCTGAATTTGAAAAATTTGTATCTTTTTTTCGCTTTATTTTTAGCTTTTTCGTATCTTTGCCTGAAGGGGGCTAACAATATCTTCATCTGCTTAACAATGTACCTGAATGGTCCTATGAGCACGCTGACGACTTTTTTTACCGCTTTAATAACAGCATCTGCTGCATAAATCATAGCTCTTAATATATATCGGCTTATACTCTAAAAATATAACAGTGCTCCTGTCATAAATCCCATAAGAATAAAAAATCTCACGCTGCCATAGCTTAAATCGAATATGAGCTCTACCCCTATGTAAATACTTATTATCCAATAAACAACGTCACCTATTGCAGTGCCTAATCTGCGCAATTTAACATAATGCCTGAAGAATCTGTATATGTCCCACATAAAACCGAGAAGCATCCCCCCCATAACAGATACCGCAAGCATGTATTCTTGAGAGTACGGTAAATAATCCATAGTACCCTACTTAAACAATTTTTTCATAAGGCTTGTTTTTTCTCTTGTTCCTCCATGCTCCGAATATACGAGAGAGTTTATAGTTCCTTTTACGACTAATTTTCCTTCTTCCACATTCAACTTGCTTATGCTTAGATTTTCTCCCTTTATATCCAACCTTCCCTTGCTTGTTATTAAAACAACTGTTTCATCATTGAAACTATCCACATTTTCCACGCCTGTAACATTTAGCACTCCTCTGTTTTCAAGCACTAAGCTCTGCAATATTTTTTCATCCATAAAATCCCCCCGTGCGAAGCTTCAATCTTTATATTTAAAGTATATGAAGGGCTTGTGCAGATATGAATAAAATGTCATAAATATGCCGGGCTGCGTCAACTGACCGCTTGCCCGGCAATGCACTTACAGCTTATGCTTTTCCATATAAATGCCTCTAGCAAGTTTTCCGTGAAGTATACTTTTTTTGAGAGATTTAAGGCTTTGTCTGGTCTGAATGATTTGTCCTGAATTCATCAGTATTGAAGCCCTGCCACTTTCATTATAAATCTGTTTTACAGCACTTAAATCCACAAATCCGTAAGCAGCGTCATGCTTAAATAAAGGCTTTCTGAAGTTCACATAAATAAAAACCCTGGTTTCATTTATTACAACCGGTACCCTGTTGGTTATGCCGAGCTCGTTTCCATAATTTATCCTGTTATGGTAAAGGCTTATATTGTAGTAATCCGCCATCCTTTTTTTACAGGTCTCAACAGTTGCACTTTCTATAAAAGAGGTCTCTGCCGTTACTATTTCGGTACAGTTTCCCATGTCTTTTACATAAGCAGGCAGCATAGCCTCAATTTCGTTGAATTTTAAATCGTTTTTCATATTATACAAACCCTTTTGCCGAAAATTACATTGAAATTCCGGCACAATATTTTTCCTGAAATATATCGGAGTCACTGCGCAACCCATGTGCTTTCCTAGTTTTACAATTTCATGTTCCATTATTATAATTAAGCAAAAACAAGGAGGAGTTGCCATGATCTCTGATATTAATTATATTATTCAGATGTCGCTGAATGGGGACAAGAAATGTCAGGAAATTTTGCTTGAAA
>DNNV01000181.1 GCA_003497505.1 Clostridiales bacterium
CTTTCGATTTTTCTTAGTAAACTTCTTGCATTGTTGTGATTAGTAATATAAGTCGGGTCTCCGGACAATATATACCCGATGAGCTGGTTATTAGGATTATATCCTTTTTCTTTCAGCGAATCATAAACCTGAGACAATATTTCTCTGGCTTCATTCAGCGATTCCAGCTTGTAATCAAACTTTGCCGTGTTATTTGCATTATTATCCATTCAAACCACCTCTTGCATTCACTTCATTGTACTATATTATCCTGTAAAAAACAACATAATAATTATTTTATCTCAATTGAGCCCTTACCGCTTCTATTGCCGCGTCAATTTTTTGGGAATCCTTGCCTCCCGCCTGTGCAAAGTCAGGTCTTCCGCCTCCGCCGCCTCCGGCAACCTTAGCAGCTTCCTTCACAATATTTCCAGCGTTGACTCCTTTTTCAATAAGATCTTTTGTAACCGCAGATACAAACAGCACCTTATCACCTAAATCAGAAGCTAACAATATTGCGCAGCTTTCATTTTTATTCTTGATTCTGTCGGCAATTTCTCTCAGAGAATTGGCATCCTTGTCTTTAAGCTTGATGGCAAACAGCTTCACTCCGTTTATTTCCTCATATTGGTCAAGCATCTGGCTCAGATTATTCTTCAGAATATCATTGTTAAGTCTTTGAATTTCTTTTTCCTTATCCTTAACTTCTTTCTTGAGGTTGTTAACCTTTCCCAAAAGCTCTTCCTTCGATGATTTCATTACTGAGGACAGCTCTTCAGTTATATTGTCAAGCTCATCCAGATAATTTATGGCGGCTCTTCCTGTGATCGCTTCTATTCTTCTTACTCCCGAAGCTATGCTGCTTTCAGAAATAATTTTAAACATTCCTATTTTAGCCGTTTCGTCAATATGAGTTCCTCCGCAAAGCTCCTTGCTGAAGTCGCCTACGCTTACAACTCTTACGTCCTCATCATATTTTTCGTCAAACAGGGCCATTGCTCCCGATTTTTTAGCCTCTTCAATATTGAGAACATCCGTATTTACCATGTAGTCGGCAAGTATTGCCTCATTTACACGTTTTTCAATTTCTCTTAATGTTTCATGATCAACCGCTTCAAAATGAGTGTAGTCGAATCTCAGTCTGTCCTTAGAAACATAGGAACCTGCCTGATTTACATGGTCTCCCAACATTTCTTTCAGCACCTTGTGAAGCAGGTGTGTACAAGTATGATTCTTGGCCGTATTTTTTCTTTGATCTGCATTTACACTACAGTTCACGTTGTCACCTACGGATATGCTGCCTTTAACAAGAGAAACCTCATGAAGGTAAATACTCTTTTTGAATTTCTTAGTATCCATAACCTGCGCTTCAGATTCCTCGGTGGTTATTTTTCCTGTATCTCCTGTCTGTCCGCCGCCTTCCGCATAGAAAGGTGTTCTGTTGAGGACTATGATTCCGGACTGGCCTTCAGAAATTGTATTCACCTGCTCACCTTCAACAACAATGGCTGTAACCTCAGCAGCATCATTTAATGTTTCATAACCCGTAAATACAGTTTCAGCTGTGTCGATGCTGAATTCTTCATCCTTCCAGCCTGAGCTTCCTGTCTTGCCTCTTGCTTCTCTTGCCATCTTTCTGTGCTCTTCCATAATGGCAACAAAATCCTGCTTGTCAAATTTCATTCCGTTTTCTGTCAGTATTTCGTCTGTAAGCTCCGAAGGGAATCCATATGTATCGTAAAGTCTGAACGCAACGTTTCCGTCTAATACATCCTTTCCTTCCTGCTTAAGCAGATCAATTTCTTTCATCAAGAGCTCAAGTCCCTGATCTATGGTTATTTTAAACTTTTCTTCCTCGAGCTGTACTACCTTCAATATATAGCTTTCTTTTTCACCAAGCTCCGGATAAGCACCCTTCCATTCATTTATTACAACCTTTATAGTGTTTGTCAAAAATGCATTATGTATTCCCAGCGATTTTCCCTGTCTTATTGCTCTTCGTATAAGTCTTCTTAAAACATATCCTCTTCCTTCATTTGAAGGGATAATTCCGTCGCCAATCATGAATGTTGCTGCTCTTGAATGGTCGCAGATAATCTTCATGGAAATATCTTTTTTATCGTTTGAACCGTATGGTACTCCAGACAGCTCAGAAACTTTTTTCACTACGGAGAAAAGAGGCTCCACATCAAATACTGTAGGCTTATCCTGCAATACGGCAGCAACTCTCTCAAGTCCCATTCCTGTATCGATATTAGGATTTGGAAGAGGGTGGTATACGCCCTGTTCATCCTTATCAAACTGCGTGAAAACAAGGTTCCATATTTCTATGTATCTGTTGCAATCACATCCCGGTTTGCAGTCAGCGCATCCGCAGCCTCTGTCCGCACCTGTGTCGTAGTAAATTTCAGAACATGGTCCTGAAGGTCCCACCTCAAGCTCCCAAAAGTTGTCAGCCTTACCCAGTCTAACTATTCTTTCCTTAGGAATTCCCACAACCTCGTGCCAGATTTTTTCAGCTTCGTCGTCATCTAAATAAACTGTAACCCAGAGTCTGTCCTTATCTATTTTAAGCACATCAGTTAAAAGCTCCCATGCCCATTGAATTGCTTCCTTTTTAAAATAATCGCCAAAAGAAAAGTTGCCAAGCATCTCAAAAAAAGTCAGATGCCTTGCAGTCAATCCAACGTTATCTATATCACCTGTCCTTACACATTTCTGCACCGTTGCCATCCTTTTGCAAGGAGGTGTTTCAGCCCCTGTAAAGTACTTTTTCAATGGCGCCATACCTGCCCCAATCAAAAGAAGGCTCTTGTCATTTTTGGGAATCAATGAAAAACTATTTTCTGTAAGGTGACCCTTGCTTCTAAAAAAATCAAGGTACTCTTTTCTTATGTTGTTTATCGAAAATCTATCTAATGTATCCATGTTTCCTCCGTTCTTTTTATTCGTTCACTGTTGTATCTTATTATGAAATTATAATGTATTGTTTCCCAAATTGTCAACTATATTTAAACTTTAACATCTTAAGCTATTTATTGGCTTTCAAAAAGTGGTAATGCTTCTAAGAATATAATATCATCTCTGAGTGCAGCACTTCCCTCGGCAAGTATGGCAGCCTTTGCGACGATTTTTCCTCCTGCAGCCGTCACCAGACTCTCAATGGCCGACAAAGATTCACCGGTGCTGATTACATCATCAATTATTACAACTCGTTTTCCCTTGATTTCTAAAGCATCCTGTTCCTCTAAAACAAGCAGTTGCTTCTTTTGTGTAGTGATGGATACAACCTCGTGGACCATAGGGTTATTCATGTATGGCTTGATACTTTTGCGTGCAACTATGTATTTTTTCATTTTGAGCAGCCGTGATATTTCAAATACAAGGGGAATACCCTTTGCTTCGGCAGTCACCAGCACATCAACCTCCGGAAGCCTTTTTACTATTTCCTCAGCGGAAGCACAGACAATTTCAGTATCTCCCAAAATAACAAAGCTTGCTATGCTCAACTTATCACTGATTTGTATAACCGGAAGCTCCCTCTTAACACCGGCAACTTCAATACTGTATTTTTTCATATATCCTCCAAGAAACGAATTACGCGGAATCGACACCCGATTCCGCGTTCTTTTTTATTAATGACAGTGAATATCCTCATCGTCTGCAGGCGTGTAATTTTCAAGTCCCTTGATTACCTTGCCTGTTTTTTGTGAATAATCGTACAGTGCAGATTTAACAGCCTGCTCCGCAAGCACTGAACAGTGAACCTTTACCGGCGGAAGTCCTCCAAGAGCTTCAATAACTGCTTTATTTGTAAATTCAACAGCTTCATTGATGCTTTTTCCCTTTATCAGCTCTGTTGCCATGCTCGATGAAGCTATTGCAGATCCACATCCAAACGTTTCAAACTTCACGTCCTCTATTATTTCATCGCTGTTTATTTTTAAGTAAATTTTCATTATATCGCCGCATTTCGGATTGCCCACCTGACCTACTCCGTCAGCATTTTCTAATGAACCCACATTTCTTGGGTTTCTGAAATGATCCATAACTACTTCTGTATACATTTTCTTCCTCCGCTATTATTTTTTCAATAAATCTTCGTCATTCTTAATCGGTGACATCGCTCTTAATCTTGTAATAATAGTCTTCATTACTTCAACAGTATAATC
>DNNV01000183.1:0-535 GCA_003497505.1 Clostridiales bacterium
CCAGTATTATATACTGCAGCTGAAAAAGTGTGACTATATGTCCCATTTTCTCAAAAAACTAGAATATTGTTTTTGAATAATGGTACAAAGAATACTAAATTTCAATACGTATAGAAACGTTTAGGAAGATATAGTATTTCAAAATCAGTTTCTGCTGGTTGGGGTCCAACATGGTTCCGTAATGTTTTACTAAGTAAAATCGCGCAGATGAGAATCACGCGATTTTTATTATTTAAAAATATAAAATAAACCATTTTTATTTAAAACTAATTGTGCTATAATAGCAACGGTATGCAAGTTATGGTTGTATTAATTTATATATGATAAAATATTACAATATGGCATATAAATAGATATAAGCACTTAAAACGGAGCTTAACTTTAATTAGCGGGAGTGAGTATATGGTATCTAAGAAAAAATATATTCTTACGATTATCTTGGTTTTTTTGGTAACTGCTTTTTTGACACTGACAGTGGGTAATGTATTATTGATTGAAATGGGGCAGAGGGTGGTTTTATCTGAAGGAACATATA
>DNNV01000183.1:652-5330 GCA_003497505.1 Clostridiales bacterium
TTTTATCTGAAGGAACATATAAGGAAATGCGTGAGATGTATGAAAAATATGCAAAACAGGAAAGTGTAATGAAAATCGCTGAGCAGGACTTCCTGTATGAAGCGGATGAGAAAAAAATGCTTGAAGGTGCTCTGGAAGGAACATTAAAGGCATTGGGTGACCCTTATACACAGTTTATGACTAAGGAACAGTTTAGTGCGCTTATGCAGGACACTGAGGGGACATATGAAGGCATAGGGGTATACATAACTGCAAGCGATGATAACAAGATTTTGATAGTGTCTCCTATAGAAGATACACCGGCTGAAAAGGCAGGCTTAAAAACAGGAGACAAGATAATCAGAATTAACGGCACGGAATACAGTGCAGATCAGATTGATCAGGCTGTAAGTATTATGAAAGGAGTGCCGGGAACAAGTGTTACTCTTACAATTCAAAGAGAAAAGGAAGATGGCACGAAAGACATTTCTGATGTGAATGTAAACAGAGAAAAAATAAAAATTAAGACAATAAAACCCTCAATGCTTGAGGATAATATAGGGTACATCAGAATTACCACATTTGACAAGCTGACAGCAGATGACTTTAAGACTGCGTATAACGACCTTAAAAAGCAGGGCATGAAGGGACTTGTAATAGATCTGAGATACAATCCTGGTGGTATAATAGATTCAACTGTTGCAATTTCAGATATATTTATGGGTGAAGGAGTAGTGACATATACAAAGACAAAGTCAGGAGAAATTGAGTACTATAAATCCAAGGCTTCAGCAGAAGACATTCCGATTGTTCTTTTAATCAACGAAGGTAGCGCAAGTGCTTCCGAAATTATGGCAGGAGCTCTTAAGGATACAGGAAGAGCAACTCTTATAGGAACAAAGTCATTTGGAAAAGGAATCGTACAAAGGGTTCAAAGGTTCGGAAATGATGGTGAAGGCATAAAGATGACTGTATCTGAATACTTTACACCAAACGGAATAAACATTCATGGTATTGGTATTGAGCCTGACATAAATATTGCATTGCCGAAAGATGCACCGGGGTATGGTTATGAATTTTACAATACAGACAATCAGCTTCAGAAGGCTGTTGAAGTTTTAAGAGGATTGATCCATTAATAAAATAAATAAGGGAAGCATTTTGAGAAATGAGTAATCAAAAATGCTTCCCTTTTAAGTTCTTTTATCTTGTAAAGCCGATATATCTTGTTCCTTGAAATTGCAATGTTCCCTGATCACCCTCCACAAGCATGCCAAACTCTTTTGACGGAACTTCGAGCTCCATGCGCTCACCGTTGGTCATTTCAAATGTTACGTAGTAGGTTGTACTGCTGCTTGTGTGGTGCATATTATCTGAATCATGATGGTGGTGACGTGATACGTCATATCTTTTGGCAACTATTTTTGTTTCAACAGGGATTATGGGCTGCCTGTTGTTGTGCATATTTTCCTGAATACCCTTTACTATTGTAAATATTATCGTCCCAAAAACGAAAATGAAAAATAGCGGAAAAATAGCTTCAAAAAGGCCAAACATTCCAAATGAGTGCATTTATATCCTCCGATTTCAGTATATCAATACTGTTTTATTTGTGTCATCCCATGTGACGGTTTTATTAAGCGCTTCGCTGACAAATCTTAACGGAACCATGATGCGGTTGTTTACTAGCATAGCCGGAACATCCAATGTGCTTGCGGTTCCATTTATATATGCCGTGCTGCTGCTTGCCGGTATTACGATTTTTGTACCGTCATATTCAACGATGGCTGAACTTTTTACATTATCCCAGCTTACACTGCATCCCATTGCCTCAAATACGGCTCTCAGCGGAACCATCGTCCTTCCGTTTTCAATAAACGGCCATTGTTCTGTGGCGCTGAAATCGATATATTGGTTATAAACCATTACATTAACGGGCTTATTGGGTTTTTTATCCGTTATATATTTGAATGCTTCCGAATCAAATGCAATTACAGAGGTTGAGGTCTGCATTCCTTGGTATTCAAATTTAAGATTGTAAATTCCCGATTTTTTAAATACCAGTGAACCGGAAGAAATATCGATACCTTTTCTGTTATTAGGATACATCAGCACATTGTCAGTAATATTAACTTTTTTGTTTCCATAAAAAGCATAAACACTAAAATTAACTTTTGTGGCGGTATTATATACCTTATCTGCGAGCTCAACAGCAATGCGGTCAGGTGTTTCTTTATATTTTACAAATAAATTGAGTATATTGTATTCACCAGTGCTGTCGGTGTTAAGCTGTCCGTAGGATATTTCGGAAATATAATCATACTTAAACAAGTTGGACATCGCGCTGTTTATGATTTCTTGTGTCAGCTTCTTGTTGATTCTCACTGATATTTTAAGCTGATGATGTTTTATTCTGTATTCAAGAAGCTTTATCAACTCTGACTCTGTTCCGGCTGTATTCACATCATCATATATATCAAGTCCTGTCTCCATAAGTATATTGTCATAGGACAGTTCCTTCAGATAATCGTAATACCTTTTGGAGGCCTTGGGAAGCTCCAGGCTCTCATCTATTGTATGATCTTTCAGAATTTCTTTATCTGTGAGCATATAGTATGCATATGATACGGTGTTTGAATCGGGAACCGGGTCATTCCACGTTACATCTAAGTGGAACCAGTGGTCACCAAGTTTAACCATGTTCCATATATGCAGTTCGCCGTTACCTGTTCCCGTAACAAGCTTCACAGGGATATTAAGTCTGTTCAGCATATTGTATGTAAGCAGGGCATACCCGTTGCACACGGAGCTTCTCTGAATAAGAAGGTCGTAATCTGAATAAAGCTGCATTGATGTATCATACTTCCCGTGCAAGACAATAAAATCATGTACAGCCTTTACCTTTTCATGGTCGTTCATCTGGGGCTTTATAATTTCACTCAGCACTTTTTCTATTTGTTTATCTGCTTCAGCTCTTTTTGATTCGGTTATTATATAGTCAACATCAATATCAATATTGCTTACCTTGGTTGTTCCGGTTATCCCCCAGCTCATTGATTTAACATTTGAATTAATGTACGGATCTTTGCTCACTGAGCCCTTTAATACATTTTCGATATTATCTAAGGAGCCGGTGTATTTTATTTTAAAATCCCTGTTATATCTGGCCATTTGTTCTAACAATACGTTTTCAAGTTCATGAAAATTTCCCGCACTTAAATCTGCACCAAAAGCATTAATTGTGGCGGCTGACATTATTATTGCAGAGCTTAAAGTCAATACTAAAATGGATTTTTTCATTTTATCACCTTCCTGTACTTCTTTGCTTAATTATATACTATTTTTTGGAAGATATAAAGAGGTATCTATTAAGAATTTATTGAAAGATTCCGCAAAATAATATATATTAATTATAATTTTATGAAATAATAACAGTATCAATACATTAGACGTAATTTTCATAGAAAAAGTTTCAAATAAGGAGAAAATATGTATAAAAATATTTTAGATGAGATATTGATTAAAGAGAAGCCATCAACTTACATATATAAATTAATTGATACGGGAGAAATAAAGGATATAATTCCAGAGCTTCTTAAGCTCAAGGGCTTTGAACAGCACACTCCGTATCATGATAAGGATGTCCTTGATCATACCATGGCTGTTGTAGACGCAATAGGGCCCAAGCTCAATATCAGAATGGCAGCACTTCTGCACGATATAAGCAAGCCGGACTGCTTCACTATAGATGAAAAGGGAAGAGGTCACTTTTACGGTCATCATATTAAGTCTGCGGAGGAAGGAGAAAAAATACTCAGAAGGCTAGGATATGATGAATCATTTATCAACGATGTCAGAATTCTTATACGGTATCACTATATAAAGGAAATTGTATCGGGAATTAAGGAAAAGGGAATAAAGAAATTTATTGATTCTGTAGGAGAAGAACGTCTGGATGACATGCTTGAGCTTATAAAGGCCGATATGGCAGGCAAGCCGGGTTCAGAGAGTATAGAGACCGTCAATAGGCTCAGGGATTTGTGCAATGAGTATATCAATAATAGATCTCAAAGGAATAACCCACAATAGAGCAAAGCATAAAAACTGCCGTACGTAGTACTTACGGAGCGGCAGTCATATATAAGGCTAATTATTATCCATAATATTCATATAGTATTTCCACTGTAGTATTTTTAGAACAGATTCATCGATTCTCTCTTCTGAAACCTCCCCTTTTTTAACTGCATCCATCAGGACTTTAAAGCTTTCTTCCAGGTCGGATACTATGAGCATATCGTTTCCGGCAAGTACAGCCATAACTTCAGGCGGAGTATCTGTTTGGAGCTGTGTTATGGCACCCATTGATAAGTCATCAGTCATTATTATTCCTGTAAATTCAAGTTCGCTCCTTAAAATATCAATAACATCCTTGGAAAGTGAGGCAGGAAGCTTGCTGTCTATGGCTTCAACTACGTTGTGGGAAACAAGTATGCTCTCAGCCCCGGAATCAATACCTGCTTTGAAAGGGATAAAGTCATTTTGTATAAATTGCTCATAAGGTCGGGCATCACGTGCGGAGCCTGTATGTGTGTCAGGGTTGTTTCCGTATCCAGGGAAATGCTTAAGTGCGGATGAAATTCCGGCTTTCTTCATTTCGGCAATCACAGCGGTTACATATTCAGCTGTTTCTGTTGCATTT